>JBOGVI010000308.1:0-16360 GCA_050692695.1 Actinomycetota bacterium | reverse complement strand
GACGACCTCTTCCAGCCCCTTCTGGGTCACGGCGTGCTCCGATCCTGAATCGAAGTTCAAACGGCGACGATCTCGTTCGAACCCAGGGTACCGCGACCAGCGGACACAGGGGCCCATCGCCGGCGGGGTTGGGTCTGCCGTTCCGGCCGCTGGGAGAATGAGGGGCGGCCGGGAACGGCCGGCCATAGCGAGCCGGAGCGAGGAGTGGAGATGGTCGCGCACCAAGTCACGTTCATCCCGGGCGACGGCGTGGGCCCCGAGCTGTCGGAAGCCACCCGCCGGGTCCTGGAGGCCACCGGCGTGGGGTTCGCCTGGGACGTCCAGGAGGCCGGAGCCGACGTGGTGGAGGAGTACGGCACGCCCCTACCCGATCCCGTCCTCGCCTCGATCCGCCGGAACGGGGTGGCCATCAAGGGACCCATCACCACGCCGGTGGGGAGCGGGTTTCGAAGCGTGAACGTCGCGCTTCGCAAGGAGCTCGACCTGTACGCGTGCCTTCGGCCGTGCAAGTGGTACCGGGGCGTACGCTCGAGGTACGAGGACGTGGACGTGGTCATCGTCCGCGAAAACCACGAGGACCTGTACGCGGGGATCGAGTTCGAGCAAGGCTCGCAGGGAGCCAGGGACCTGATCGAGTTCATCGCCGAGAAGACCGGCACGCGCATCCGCGACGACGCCGGCATCTCGATCAAGCCCATCTCGGTGTGGGGCACCGAGCGGATCGTCCGGTTCGCGTTCGAGTACGCGCGGAGCTACGGCCGGAAGAAAGTCACGGCCGTGCACAAGGCGAACATCATGAAGTTCTCCGACGGGCTGTTCCTGGAGACCGCCCGCCGGGTGGCCGAGCGGTACCCGGACGTGGAGTTCGAGGACCGGATCGTCGACAACCTCACCATGCAGCTCGTGCAGCGGCCAGAGGAGTACGACGTGCTCGTTCTACCCAACCTGTACGGAGACATCGTCTCGGACCTCTGCGCCGGGCTGATCGGCGGCTTGGGCGTGGCGCCGGGGGGAAACATCGGCGACGAGGCCGCCGTGTTCGAGGCCACCCACGGGAGCGCCCCCAAGTACAAGGGGATGAACAAGGTCAACCCCATGGCCATGATGCTCTCCGGCGTGCTGATGCTTCGGCATCTCGAGGAGACCGAGGCTGCCGACCGGCTGGAGGCCGCCATCGCCGGCGTCATCGCCGAAGGCAAGTCGGTGACCTACGACATGAAGCCGACCCGGGACGACCCCTCGGCCGTCGGCACGTCACAGGTGGCAGCTGGGGTGATCGAGAAGCTGAACGCCTAGCGAGACAAGGAGAGTGGCATGCGGGTTACGGTCGTGGGAAGCGGGTTCGTGGGGCAGACCACCGCGATGCGGTTGGTCCAGAAGGGGTTGGCCGAAGTGGTCCTGATCGACATCGTGGAGGGACTGCCCCAGGGCTTGGCCCTCGACATCAGGGAGTCCTCGCCGATCGAGGGCTTCGAGCCCAACGTGAGCGGCACGAACGACTACGCAGGAACCGCAGGCTCCGACGTCGTGGTGGTGACGGCCGGGTTCCCCCGACAGCCCGGCATGAGCCGGATGGACCTGCTCGGCAAGAACGCCGGCATCGTCCGCGAGGTCGTGGAGAAGGTGACCCCGGGGTCGCCGAACGCCATCATCATCGTGGTCACGAACCCACTCGACGAGATGACCTACCTCGCCTCGGAGGTCTCGGGGTTCCCGAAGGAACGGGTGGTGGGGATGGCCGGCGCGCTCGACTCGGCCCGCCTCCGGTATTTCATCGCCGAGGAGCTCGGAGTATCGCCGCTCGAGGTGGGGGCCATGACCCTCGGCTCCCACGGCGAGTCCATGGTGCCGCTCCCTCGTCACGCCACGGTGGCCGGCAAGCCTTTGGGCGAGCTGGCGGACGCCGCCACCCTGGAGCGGCTGTACCAGCGCACCCGCGACGCGGGAGCCGAGATCGTGGCCCTGCTCAAGAAGGGGAGCGCCTACTATGCGCCGTCGGCGGCGATCGCCCGGATGGTCGAGGCCATCGTCGGAAGCACTGAGGAGCTCCTCCCGGTGTGCGCGTGGTGCACAGGCCAGTACGGGATCACCGACGTGTACGTGGGCGTGCCGGTCCGCCTGTCGCCTTCGGGCGTCGAGGAGATCGTCGAGCTCGACCTGAACGGGGAAGAGCTTGAGGCGCTTCGTGCCGCCGCCGTGGGCATCCGCGCCAAGTGCGCGGATCTCGCGAAGCTCTAGCCCTCCGGTGGGTTGGAAGCAACCGCGATACGATGGCCCGGCCGTGGCAGGGCTCTTCAGGCTCGTCGCGCAACACACCCGCAACTTCTTCACCAACTGGCGCGTGTACGACGCACCGGTCGCCGCGAAGCTCGGTCTCACGGCCCGCAACCGGACCCGCGCGCTGTTCTCCAGGGCCCAGTGCTGCGGCCACCCCGGGCAACCCGGCTGCTGAGAGCTCATCCCGGGCCCCGGTCGGGGCCCCCAGGAGCACGGGCCGAGCTAAGGGGCTTACCGCTTCGTTCGCTTCGAGGGCAGGATCTTCGCCGCGCCTCCGCTCGGCGAAAAGATCGTCTCGTGGCCGTCCGCCCAGCGCACCCGGTACCGGACCGCCACCTCCCCCTTGAGGACCTCCAGGATCTCGCCCTCGCGGGTCGGCTGGCCCACGGACTCGGACTCGACCACGATCCTGTCTCCGCTCTTCCCGGCCATCGTGAACCTCCATCGTGAGCGCTCGCACCGCCGGTGGAGCACGGTCGTCAACGGAACCTTACCCGGACCGGCCCCGTCCCTGCACGGCCTTCGCCACGTCCTCGGCCATCTCCATGGTGGACGCCGTCCCACCCAGATCCCGGGTTCGGACGTCCCCGGCCTCGAGCACCCGGTCCACGGCCCCCTCCACGGCACGCGCGGCGTCGGACTCCCCGAGGTGACGGAGCATCATGGCGCCCGACAGGATCATGGCCACCGGGTTCGCGACGCCCTTGCCGGCGATGTCGGGGGCGCTCCCGTGGACCGGCTCGAACACCGCGTACTCCCAGCCCAGGTTGGTCCCCGCGGCCAGGCCCAGCCCCCCGACCAGGCCGGCGCAAAGATCCGACAGGATGTCGCCGTACAGGTTCGGGAGCAGGAGCACGTCGAGGTCCTCGGGCGAGCGCGTGAGGCGCATCGAGAGCTGATCGATCTGCATCTCGCGGAACTCGACGTGCCGGTTCGCCGCGGCTTCCTCCAGGAAGACCTTCAGGAACAGCCCGTCCGAGAACCACATGATGTTGGCCTTGTGGCCGAGGGTGACCGAGCGCCGTCCGTTGACCCGGGCGAAGTCGAAGGCGAACCGCACGATGCGCCTGGCCCCGGTCACCGAGATGGGCTTCACAGTGACGCCGGCGTCCTCCCGGAGCTCATGCCCGAGCCGGCGGAGCTCGTCCCGAAGGGCCGCGGTCGACGCCGCTCCGCGCTCGAACTCGATCCCGGCATACAGGTCCTCGGTGTTCTCCCGGATCACCACGAGGTCCACGCCGGGGAACCTGGTGGGGACTCCGGGGAGCGACCGGGAGGGGCGGACCGCGGCGAACAGGTCGAGCTCGTGCCGGAGGGCCACGTTCACGCTCCGGAACCCAGGGCCCACCGGCGTGGTCAAAGGCCCCTTCAGCGCAACCCGGGACCGACGGATCGATTCCAGGACCCTGCTCGGGAGGGTCGTGCCCTCGCGCTCCAGGGCGGCCGCTCCGGCCTCCTCGACGATCCACTCGAGCCTGACCCCGGTGGCTTCGAGCACGTGCCGGGTGGCCTCGGAGACCTCGGGGCCGATGCCGTCGCCCGGGATCAGCGTCACGACGTGGGCCACGGGCGCACCTTACCGGACGATCCGCCGGGGCCTGCCGCTCGTACACTCATCGACCACTGAGTGGGGAGTGCGCATGCGTCGGTTCGTTTCGTTCGTCCTGGTGGCCGTCCTGGCCGTGTTGGTGGCCGGCCCGGCCGAGGCCGCCACCGTGGACATCTCCATCGTCAGCACAACGGTCGGCTTCGACCCCAAGACGGCGACCGGGGCCTTCGGAGACACGTTCCGGTGGACGAACGACGACGCGCTCAACCACACGACCACGCAGGACTCGCTCCTTACCCTGTGGGACTCGGGGACCATGGGCGCCGGTGACACCTTCTCCACCACGGTCAACTCCGCAGGCTCCTATCCCTACCACTGCGCTATCCACCCCGCCTCGATGACGGGGGTCGTGAGGATCCCCCTCCGGGTCGCTCCGGCGTCGGGGCCGCTCGGCGAGGCGTTCAAGGTCCTCGTGGCGGCCGTGGGCGCACCGGACGGGTTCGTCTACGACGTGCAGCGCAGGAAGGGGAACGGCGACTGGGCCATCTGGAAGCGGGGCATCACCACCAGGTCGGCCACCTTCAGGCCGTCGTCTTCGGGGAAGTGGTCGTTCCGCTCGCGGCTGCGTGAGACGGGCGGCGGCAGGAGCGGGTGGTCGCCGCCCAGGTCGATCTCGGTGTCATAGGGTCGTCAGAAGCGTCGAATCCGCCCAAACCGCTTTCTGCTCCGGTCAGGGATGGATGAGCATTTGCACCGGCCCTCACCCGAGGGGTAGGTTCGGCACGAACCAACCTCACCATGGTGGGTTCCCGAGCCCGCCAGCGGGTAAGGATCGTCCGAGTCGTAGCAGGCACACGGAGGGAGAGGGAGCCGCAGATGAGAAGGCGAAACCGATCGGCCGCGTTCGTTGCGATCCTGACGGCCCTCGGATCCTGGCTTCTCGGGATGCCAACGGCGGCAGCGGTGGTACCGGGCAATGACGACATCGCGAACGCCACAGTGATCACGGCCCTGCCGTTCACGGATTCGCTTGACACGACCGATGCGACGACCGCCCCGGATGACCCCCAGTGCGAAGGCAATGCTCACACGGTGTGGTACTCGTTCACTCCCGCCACCGATGTGTCGATCGCCCCGAACACCTTCGGGAGCGACTACGACACCACGCTGTCCGCTTACACGGGGTTCCCCGGAGCGCTCACTCAGATCGCGTGCAACGACGACTTCTTGGGCCTGCAGTCTCGGATCCGCTTCGATGCGGCCGCCGGCACCACGTACTTCATCATGGTGGGGAGCTTCGACGAGACGGAGGGCGGGGACCTTGTGCTGTCCGTCGGTGCGACTCCTGCCAAGCTCAGGCCGGCCACCGCTTCGCTCTCATTCGAAGATTCCTTCGTCGACGAAGGGACGTGCGCGTTCGACATCGCCGGCTCTTTCGAGGTCAGAGTGAGGTTCATCGTCTTCTTCGACGAGAAGGGCGATCCGGCGAAGACCATCACCCACGTGAACTTCGAAGCCACTCTCGAGAACCTGGTGACCGGCACGATCCTCATCGAGCAAGAGTCCTTAACGGAGTTCGAAGACTTCGAGGCGAACACGTTTACCGTCGTCGGGCTTCCGATCCGGTTCCGAGCACCCGATGGCCGGTTCATCATCCGGAACGCCGGGAAGGTGGTCTTCGATGAGGATGACAACATCATCTTCGAGGGCGGCCCTCACCCGGAGCTGCATTTCGGCTTCGACATCTGTGAGGCGCTCGCGTAGGGATACGACGTCCGGGGAAGCGCCCTCAGAGACGGAGCAGGACCCACGCCGAGACCGCCGTGCCGGCGATGGCGGTGCCGTAGCACGCCAAGGCGACGACCCGCTTCCACCGCACGATCCCGAACTGGTGGTAGATGGCGAACCGGAACCGGTGGGCCCAGTGGTACAGGGGGAGCGCGACCAGCGCCCACAGGTACAGCTTCACCAGCGGCAGCTGGGCCAGGTGGAGGACCCGCTCGTAGGAGAGGGCGTCGTCCGGCAGCCACCCCGCGGCGAAGGCGATCCCCAGGATGGCAACGTGGACCGGGACGAGGAGGGCGGCCACGAACCCTCCCGCCGAGAACAGCGCCCAGAAGATGGGGTCGGGATGAAGCAGCAACCGCCTGAACCGGTGGGAGCGCGACCGGGTGGGCCACTCGCGCCGCCTCACCTCCCGGGCGTCGGACTCGTCCAGGATGGTCCCCAGCGACGGCTCCTCGACCCGCGGCTCGTCCATGGCTAGAACCAGATGTGGAAGTACGCGACGATCCCGGACGCCACGATCCAGGCCACGACCAGCCCGGCGATCGTCGCGCCCTCGGGCAGCACCGTCCGGCCGACCCGGATCCTCTGGATGTGGGCAGTGAGGCGGAACCACGTGGCCGTGTGGTACAGCACCGCTACCAGGATGATCGTGAACATGGCGACCACCCCAGGGAGCTTCAGCCACCGAAGGAATCCCTCGTAGGCCTCTCGTCCCCTCGACAGGGCGAACAGGAACAGCAGCAGGAGGCCCGAGAACGCCGCCACGAACATCGAGGTGATCTCCCTGGCCGCGAACCGCCGATACGGGCCGGTCTCCAGCCACCAGCTCCGGGGGTACTTCGGGACGTAGACCGGGTACCGGGGCCGCGCTCCCGCGCTCACGCCTGCCCCCGGAACGGCAGCATCACCGACAGCATGGTGTCGGTGGTCGTTGCCACCTTCTCGCGTTGGATGGCGGCGGACGGGTCGACGTGCTTCGGGCAGACCACCGTGCACTCCCCGACGAACGTGCAGTCCCAGATGCCCCAGTCCACCCCCAGGACCTCCCGGCGCTCCGACCGGCCTTGATCGCGGGAGTCGAGGTTGTACCTGCGGGCCAGGGCGATCACCGCCGGGCCGATGAACTCGGGGTCGCGCCCGTACACGGGGCAGGCCGAGTAGCACAGCATGCAGTTGATGCACATGCTGAACTGCCGGTAGGCGTCGACCTCCT
This sequence comes from Actinomycetota bacterium, assembly GCA_050692695.1. Taxonomy (GTDB): domain Bacteria; phylum Actinomycetota; class UBA4738; order UBA4738; family HRBIN12; genus AC-69. The sequence continues at coordinate 9,533 of JBOGVI010000308.1, read as the reverse complement.
CGGGCGTCTGGAGGTACTCGCCCTCCTCGACCGGCTTCTCCTCCTTCCGGATGATCCAGGGCTTGACCTCCTTCAGCTTCACCATGAAGTCGGTCATGTCCACGACCAGGTCGCGGATCACCGGGAAGTGCCGGAGGGGCTCGACCACGACCGGCTTCGGGTAGAACTCCCGGAGGAAGGTCGCGCAGGTTAGGCGGGGCTGCCCGTTCACCATCATCCCGCAGGAGCCGCACACACCCATCCGGCACGACCACCGGTACGTTAGGCTGCCGTCGATCTCGTCCTTGATCTGGTTCAGGCCGTCCAGGACGACCATGTCCTCGCGGTACGGCACGCGGTACTCGTCGTGGTAGGGCTCGCCGGCGTGTTCCGGCCGGTACCGGGCCACCTTCATCGCGATCGTCTCTTCGGACATATCCATACCTTCCGACGCGCTAGTACTTCCGCTCGGCCGGAGGCCACCGCGTGATCGTGACGTCGTCGTACTCGATCCGGGAGGCCTCGGGCGTGGCGAAAGCCAGGCTGTGCTTCAGGAACCGCTCGTCGTCCCGGTCCGGGTGGTCCCGGCGGGTGTGAGAGCCTCGCGACTCCCGCCTCTCCAGGCCGGACCGTACCACCGCCTCCGCCACGTCGAGCATGTTGCCGAGCTCGATCGCCGACACGAGCTCGGTGTTGAAGGCGCGGTCGCGATCGTCGAGGGCGACGTCACGGTACCGCTCCTGCAGCCCGCGCACCTCCTCCGCGGCCTGCTTCAGCGACTCCTCGGTGCGGAACACGCCGGCTCCCCGCTCCATGGCGGCCTGGAGATCTCGGCGGATCGCCGAGATCCGCTCGCTGCCCTTCTCCAAGTACGTGGCCGTCAGCCGGGCCTGCTCGGCCTGGGCCAGCTTCTCCAACGGGCCTTCCTCGGCGTGGCCGGCCTCAAGGGCGTCCCGGGCCGCCTGCGCTCCCGCCCTCGCCCCGAACACCAGGCACTCGCTGAGCGAGTTCGACCCCAGGCGGTTCGCCCCGTTCATGCTGACGCACGCGGTCTCGCCCGCAGCGTACAGGCCCGGAAGGCGGGTCCGGCCCAGGAGGTCCGTGTCGACCCCGCCCATCATGTAGTGAACCACCGGCCGGACCGGGATGGGATCGTGGACCGGGTCGATGCCCACGTAGTTGCGGGCGAGCTCTCGGACGAACGGGAGCTTCTCGTCGATGAGCTTCTCGCCGAGGTGGCTGACGTCGAGGTGCACGTATTGGCCGTAGGGGCCGTCGAACGCCCGTCCCTTCTCCATCTCCTGCATGATGGCCCGGGACAGGATGTCGCGCGGCCCGAGCTCCATCTTGGTGGGGATGTACTCCTCGAGGAACCGCTTCCCTTCCCTGTTGATCAGGTAGCCCCCTTCGCCCCTGGTCGCCTCGGTCATGAGGATCCCGGTGCCGGGGAGCCCCGTGGGGTGATACTGCACGAACTCCATGTCCTTCAGGGGGACGTTAGCCCGGTACGCGAGGGCCATCCCGTCGCCGGTCTTGATGGACCCATTCGTGGTGAATGAGAAGATCCGTCCGGCGCCGCCGGTGCACAGGATCACGGCCTTGGCCCGGATGCACCGTACCTCGGAGTCGCGAAGGTCGATGGCGGCCACCCCGGCGCACCGGCCCTCTTCCATCAGAAGCTTCGTCACGAAGAACTCGTCGTACCGGACGATGCGCTCGTACTTGAGGGAGGTCTGGAACAGGGCGTGGAGCAGGTGGAAGCCGGTCTTGTCGGCGGCGAACACCGTCCGGTTCACGCTCATGCCCCCGAAGGCGCGGACGGCGATCCTCCCGTCCGGGTTCCGGCTCCACGGGCATCCCCAGTGCTCCAGCCGGACGATCTCGTCCGGGCATTCGGCCACGAAGGCCTCCACGGCGTCCTGGTCGGCCAGGTAGTCGCTGCCGCGGATCGTGTCGAAGGCGTGGAGGTCGAGGCTGTCGTCCGGACCCAGGGCGGCCGCGGTCCCGCCTTCGGCCGAAACGGTGTGGCTCCGCATCGGATAGACCTTGGAGACCACGGCGACGCTCAGGGCGTCCGAGACCTCGGCGGCGGCGATGGCCGCCCGGAGGCCGGCGCCCCCACCTCCGACGATGACGATGTCGTGCGTGAACGTCTCCACGGATATCCTCAGAACACGCGGCGTCCTCCGGCCGCGCGAAGTCTACCCGAGGCCATGGCGATCGAGCTCAGGATGCCTCGTCGCGCGAGCCTCGGGAGGCCGGCCCCATCAGGGCTTCGAGCAGGGACAGGGACGATCCTTGTGCCGCGATCTGTTGTTGTCTCCGTTCGATGTCCGCCCGGGTCGGTGCGATCAGGGCGAGGCCTATGAGCGCAGAGGCAAGTCCCACGAGGTAGAGCCAGAGTTTGCCGACGAAGACCGCGCCGAAGACCCCGACAAGGGCTGGTGCTTCAGAGGAGCCGACGCCGAGGAAGAAGTTGGCGCGGTAGGAGCGGGCAAGCTTGTCCCGGGACTCGATGTGCAGCGGCCGGTTCCTGGCTGCTCGCACGCGGGCGAGGCCGATGGCTCCTAGCAACAGGACGAGGCCTAGTACCCATCCAGCTCTACCGCGTCCATTCCAGGGGGCGATGAACGAGAGCACGACCAGGAACATGAACAGCCCCGACACCAGCCCTACGAAGATGGATCGAAGGGCGGTCAGGCCGTCCGTTCGGTTCGGCCCTCCGCGAAGGAGCTTCCATGGTCCATAGATCGGGATCATGTGCCAGAGAATAGGTCGGACCAGGCCGCGCCATCCGGGATCTCGCGGTGGTCGCGGCTCAGGCGACATCGTCGCCGGATGTCCCTTGCCCGTGCGTCCGAGCTCGGCGCCCACGCACAAACGTCAGAGCTCCTGCCACGACTTCGGCCGCGAAGAGACAGATCGCCATGGCGAGCGGTCTCATCCCACTCGCAGGGCCACCATGACGCCGTCGCGGGTGGGGACGATGACCGACAGGTACCGTTCGTCCTCGGCGATCAGCCGGTTGTGCTCGAGGACGGCTTCCGTGTAGTGAGGCCTGGTGTCCTCGGGGTCGGGGACGGCCACCCGTCCGTACCAGAGCACGTTGTCGCAGACGTACAGCCCGCCGATCCTGATCCGCTCCCGCACCGCTTTCCACGCCTTGGGGTAGTCGGGCTTGTCGATGTCGTTGAAGACCGCGTCGAACTCGCCGTCCGTGGCCTCGAGAGTTTCCACCGCCTCGCCGACGTGCCACCGGATCGGCTCGGCCAGACCGACCCGGCCCAGGTAATCAAGGGCCATCTTCTCGTTCTCCGGGTCGCCATCGGTGCAGTGGACCTCACCGGAAGGCCCCACTGCACGCGAGAACCAGTACGCCGAGTACCCGAAGCCCGAGCCCAGCTCGAACACCCGCCTGGCGCCCACCGACCGGACCAGCACCTCCACCGTGACGCCGACGATCCTCCCGATGATGGGGAAGCCGTTCGCTTCCGCCTCGGCCTCCATCTCGAGCAGTACGGACTCGTCGTGGCGCGAGACGAGCCCGCGCATGTACTCCTCGACCTGCGGGTTCACGATGTCCATGGCTTGATGCTACTCCGCTACCCTTACCGTCATGGCCGACGACGACCGCCGCGCGACCGACTCCGGGATCGAGCTGAAGCCGCTGTACGGCCCGGACGATCTCGAACACTTCGACCCGATGCGCGACCTGGGCAAGCCCGGCGAGCCCCCGTTCACCAGGGGCGTCTACCCCACGATGTACCGGGGTCGGCTGTGGACGATGCGGCAGTACGCCGGGATGGGCACGGCCGAGGAGACCAACCGCCGGTTCCGGTACCTCCTGGAGCACGGCCAGACCGGGCTCTCGGTGGCCTTCGACCTCCCCACGCAGATGGGCTACGACTCCGACCACCCCCGCGCCGAGGGCGAGGTCGGCAAGACCGGGGTCGCCATCGACTCGGTGGAGGACATGCGGCGGCTGTTCGCCGACATCCCGCTCGACCAGGTCTCGACGTCGATGACCATCAACGCCACCGCCCCCATCCTGCTGCTCCTGTACGAGCTGGCGGCCGAGGAACAGGGCATCGAACCCGCCCGGCTCTCCGGCACGGTCCAGAACGACCTGCTGAAGGAGTACGCGGCCAGGGGCACGTACATCTACCCGCCGAAGCCGTCGATGCGGCTCATCACCGACCTGTTCGCCTACTGCCGCGACCGCATCCCGACGTGGAACACCATCTCGGTCTCGGGCTACCACATGCGGGAGGCCGGCGCGACGGCTGTGCAGGAGGTCGCGTTCACGCTGGCCAACGCGATCGCCTACGTCCAGGCGGCCCTCGACGCCGGGCTGGCCGTCGACGACTTCGCTCCCCGCCTCTCGTTCTTCTTCGCCTGTCACATGAACCTGTTCGAGGAGATCGCGAAGTTCCGGGCGGCCCGCCGGATGTGGGCCCGGATCATGACGGAGCGGTTCGGGGCCAAGGACCCGCGGAGCGCGATGCTCCGGTTCCACACGCAGACCGGCGGGGCCACGCTGACCGCCCAGCAGCCGCAGAACAACATCGTCCGCACCACGCTCGAGGGGCTCGCCGCCGTGCTCGGCGGGACCCAGTCGCTGCACACGAACTCGTTCGACGAAGCGCTGGCGCTCCCCACCGAGAACGCCGTCAAGATCGCCCTTCGGACGCAGCAGATCATCGGGCACGAGTCGGGCGTGCCCGCCACCGTCGACCCCCTGGCGGGCTCGTACCTCGTCGAGGCGCTCACGAACGAGATCGAGGAGCGAGCGAACCGGTACGTGGAAAAGATCGAGGGGATGGGCGGGGCGGTGGCGGCCATCGAGGCTGGCTTCTACCAGGACGAGATTCACGAGGCGGCCTTCCGGATCCAGCAGGGCATCGAGACCGGCGAGCGGGTGGTGGTAGGCGTGAACCGGTTCCAGGACCCCGACGGGCGGATCGTTGAGATCCAGCGGATCGCGGAGGAGGACATTGCGAAGCAGGTCCAGCGTGTGGACGAGCTCCGGGCGAACCGGGACGCTGCCCCGGTGGAGCGGGCCCTGGCCGCCGTGGAGGACGCCGCTCGCGACACCGACAACCTCCTATACCCGATGAAAGACGCGCTCCGGGCCCGTGCCACGCTCGGTGAGGTCTCCGACGCGCTGCGAGGCGTGTTCGGGGAGTACCGCCCCACTCACTGATCCGGAACCCTGGCGGGCGGGACGCAGGGTGACCCGGGCGGCTCACACCTCGTCGGCTAAGCTCTGCCAGCCATGGACGTCGCGGTGATCGGTGGGACCGGCGAGGAGGGGTTCGGGCTCACCCTCCGGCTGGCGAAGGCCGGCCACCACCTGATCATCGGGTCCCGCTCGGAGGAGAAGGGAGCCGGCGCCGCGGAGAAGGCCCGGGGCATCGTGGGTGGGGACGTCGCGGTCGACGGGACCACCAACGAGAAGGCTGCCGAGCAGGGCGAGTTGGTCCTCGTGACCGTCCCCTTCGCCGGTCAGGCCGACATCTACCGGGCCATCAAGGACCACGTGGCGCCGGGCAAGCTCGTCGTGGACTGCACCAGCCCCCTGGCCACCGCCGTGGGCGGACGGGCATGGCACGTGCTCCGCCCCTGGCACGGCTCGGCGGCCGAGCAGGCGAAGGCCATCCTGGACCCCGCCGTTCGCATGGTGGCGGCGTTTCACACCATCTCGGGCGACGCGCTCCAGGATGTGGCGCACACGATGGAGAGCGACGTTTTCGTGTGCGGCAAGGACGCCGACGCGAAGGCCGTCGTGGGCGGCCTGGTGGAGCAGATCCCCAACCTGCGGTGGGTGGACGCCGGCGAGCTCACGATGGCCCGCATCGCCGAGACCTTGACCGCGCTGCTGATCTCCGTGAACCGCACGTACCGCGTTCGCGACGCGGGGTTCCGGGTCACGGGCCGGGAGGGGTGGGGCCTCCCGCCCGCCCGCTCAGGCACGTGAGGCGGGCCCGCCCGCTCAGTCGATGACGGCCAGGGTCTGGCCCTGTTGCACCACCTGGCCGGCCCTGATGGGCAGTTCGGACACCAACCCTTCGCGAGGCGCGGGGACCGCGTTCTCCATCTTCATGGCCTCCAGGATGCACACCACGTCGCCGGCCTCGATCTCCTGACCCTGTTCCACCAGGATCCGCAGGATCGTGCCCTGCATGGGCGCCGCGATGATGCTGTGCACGCCCTCGCCGTGGTGCGCCGCGTGGCGAGCCGGGGCCTTGGGCGCGGTGTCGCGTCGGTGGTCGAAGATCCGGATCGGCACGCGCCGCCCGTCGAGCTCGACGATCAGCTCGGCCGGGACGGGCTGCTTCGACTGGGGGGCGGGCTCGGCGGTCGAGGCGCCGGGGAGTTCCGCACCCTTCAGCGCCCGCTCGAGCCACGTGGTGGTGTGGGTGCCGGCGCGAAACTCCTGCGCGTCCAGCACCCACAGGTGCAGGGGGATCGTGGTGGGAACGCCCTCCACGTGGAACTCGGCCAGGGCTCGGAGCATCCGCCGTCGGGCCCGTTCTCGGTCCTCGGCGGACACGATGACCTTGGCGAACATCGAGTCGTAGTCGGGGGGGATCTGCACGCCCTCCCGCACGCCGGAGTCCACTCGCACGAATGGGCCGCCCGGCTCCTGGTAGGCGGTGATCCGTCCCGGTCCGGGTAGGAAGCGCCTCGAGGGGTCCTCGGCGTTGATCCGGCACTGCATGGCGTGGCCCACCGGCCGCACCCCCGAAAGGTCGATTCGTTCCCCCAGGGCCACGGCGATCTGATACGCCACGAGGTCGAGGTCTGTCGTCATCTCCGTCACCGTGTGCTCGACCTGGAGGCGCGTGTTCATCTCCAGGAAGTAGAAGCTGCCGTCCTCGTCAAGGACGAACTCCACGGTGCCGGCGTTCGTGTACGACGCCTCCTTCGAGAGCGCCAGGGCCGCCTCGCCGATCCGGGTCCGAAGGTCCGCGTCCACGACCGGCGAGGGCGACTCCTCCATGAGCTTTTGGTGGCGGCGCTGCACGGAGCAGTCCCGCTCGCCCAGGAAGAACGCGTTGCCATGGTGGTCGGCGAGGATCTGGGCCTCGACGTGGTGGGCCCGGTCGACGTACCGCTCCAGGAACACCTCGGGGCGGCCGAAGTAGGCCTCCGCCTCCCGGGCACCCCGCTTGAGCGCGGGCTCCAGTTCGCCCGCGGACCGGACGACGTGCATGCCCCGGCCCCCGCCGCCGAAGGCCGCCTTCACCACCACCGGGTAGCCGATCCGCTCGGCATGCGCCGGGGCTTCCTTGACGTTCACGGGCTCGAGGGTCCCAGGGACGATGGGCACGCCAACCCGTTCGGCGGCCTGACGGGCCACGGCCTTGTCGCCCATCATCTCGATGGCGTCGGCGTGGGGGCCGATGAACGTGAACCCCGACTCCTCGACGGCCCGCGCGAAGTGGCCCCGCTCCGACAGGAACCCGTAGCCGGGGTGGATCGCCGTGGCCTTGCCCCTCCGTGCCGCGTCGAGGATGGCACCGATCGATAGATACGAGTCCGTCGGCAGCGCGGGCCCGATCCGGTAGGCCGCATCGGCCATCTCGACGTGGGGCGCGTCCCGGTCCGCGTCGGAGTACACGGCCACCGACCGGTGCCCGAGCTCGCGGATGGTCCGGATGATCCGGACGGCGACCTCTCCGCGGTTTGCGACGAGGATCCTGGTCTTCGGCACGAACGGCTCCGGCTCGCGATAATCGTCTCCGCCCGGACGGGAGTCAAACCTTGCCGCTGTCCGAACACGCCTTGCGGCGCGCGCTCGAACGGATCGGGGTGGAAGCCCCTGTCCGGTTCGACGAGGTTACCCGTTCGACCCAGCTCACCGCCCTTGCGTTAGCCGAGGCCGGAGCCCCCGAGTGGACCTTGGTGGCGGCCGGGCACCAGACGGATGGGCGGGGGCGCCTGGGGAGGGAGTGGGTGGACGAGCCCGGGCGGGCCCTGTTGTTCTCGCTCGTCCTCCGGCCCGAGCTCCCTCCTTCCCAGGGCGGCCTGATCTCGCTCCTGGCGGGGTGGGCCCTGGCCGCGGCGTGCCGCGAGGTTGCCGCGTTGGACGTGCGGTGCAAGTGGCCGAACGACCTGTTGGTGGGCGAGGGCAAGGCCGGAGGCATCCTGGTGGAGTCGGTGCTTGCGGGGGACCGGTTCGACCACGTGGTCGTTGGCGTCGGGGTGAACCTCGGCGCGGTCCCCGACGTGCCCGGCGCCGCGGCCTTGGCGAAGGCCGACGCCGTGGCGCTCCTCGACGCTTTCCTCGACGCCTTCCACCGGCGGTACGAGCCGGGCCACCCCGCGTTCCCCGGTGCGACCGCGGCGGCCTATCGGGAAGCGTGCGCGACGCTCTGGACGAAGGTCCGCGCCACTACCACCGAGGGGCACGTCGTGGAGGGAGAGGCCATCGACGTCGATGAGACCGGCGCCCTCGTCGTACGATCGAGCCGCGGCCTCGAGGTCATCCGGTTCGGTGAGGTGGAGCACCTCCGGTAGGGCCGAGCGGCTTGCCGAGTGGGGGAAGGGTCGGCATGGCCCGCGAGGCAAGGCCCCGGTGCCCAACCAGCTGTAGTTGCTCGCGTGGACGGGTCGAGTTAGCGTCGCGCCGTGCCATTCCCAAGACGGCTGCTGATCGAGGGCGAGGACCTGATCCTCGACCTCCGACCCCACTGGATCGCCCTGGTCGGCCCCACGATCGTGACCCTTCTGGTGGTGGCGGGCTACCTTCTCGCCGTGGCTTACGCGCCTGACGAAGGCGCGGGTCGGAGTGTGGTGGTGTGGGGCGGATTGGTGCTCGCCGTGGTCATCCTGATCTGGTACCCGCTCCGCCGGTTCATCGACTGGGTCACGTCGAACTTCGTGGTCACGACCGATCGGGTGATCCACCGAGCCGGGTTTGTCGCCAAGCGCTCGATGGAGATCCCGCTCGAGAAGATCAACGACGTGCGGTTCCGGCAAAGCGTCTTCGAGCGGATCATCGGGGCGGGGGATCTCATCCTCGAGTCCGCGGGTGAGTTCGGACGGAACGTGTTCTCGAACATCCGCGACCCCGAGCACGTGCAGAAGACCATCTATCACCAGGGCGAGCTGAACCAGCAGCGCGAGATGCGCCCCGGACCCGCGGCGCCGACGGCCACGACCGAGCTCCAACGCCTGGCCGATCTCCGCGACCGCGGTGTCCTCACCGAGGAGGAGTTCCAGACCCAGAAGCGCAAGATTCTCGGTCGCTAGCCATGGCCCGGGTCGTGGTAGAACCACGGGACGTGGAACCGCGGGTCGCCGTCGTCGGGGTGGGGCACGCCGGGTTCGCGCCGATCACGGCGGGGCTGTCCTACAAGGAGCTGATGTTCGAAGCCGCCCAGCGGGCCTACGACGACGCCGCGGTCGATCCGCGCCGAGACGTCGACTCGTTCGTGTCCTGCTCCGAGGACTTCCTGGAGGGCACCAGCATCTTCGACGAGTACGTCCCCGACCAGCTGGGGGCGATGCAGCGGCCGGTGCACACCGTCTCGGCGGACGGGCTGTAC
>JBOGVI010000307.1:0-2656 GCA_050692695.1 Actinomycetota bacterium | reverse complement strand
CACCTACCCGTACGTCGAGGTGGAAGAGCAGACCGCGCAGCTCGGCCACGAGGCGAGCGTCGCGCGGATCGGCGAGGACCAGCTCTTCTACCTGATGAGCCGAGGCCTCACCGAGGCCGAGGCCTCCGCGATGATCGTGAACGGGTTCATCGAGCCGATCACCCGCGAGCTCCCGATGGAATACGCGGTCGAGCTCAACCGGCTGATCGAGCTCCAGATGGAAGGCGCGATCGGGTAGGGGCCGGGGCCGGGCCCGCCCGGCGGAGGGTGACCCGAGAGGGCAGGCCGAGTGGTCTGCCCTCTTTGATGGAGGGTGACGTGACCGAACAAGCCACGAAGACGGGGTTCGACGAGGAGGCGCTCGCGGCGCTTCCCTCGCCCGCGCCCTTCGTCGAGGCCCTCCGTAAGCAGGCGTTCCAGGAGTTCCTGGCACAGCCCATCCCGTCGCAGGAGACCGAGGAGTGGCGCTACACCGACCTGTCCGAGTTCTCCTTCGACCTGCGACCCTTCTCCGAGGGGGGGAGGGCGGACAACCTTGACGAGGTCCCCGGTGAGGTCCTGGAGGCGGCCGGCGTGGTGGGGGAGCGATCCGGCCTCCAGATCCAGCGGAACTCCGAGGTCATGGTGACCCACCTCGACCCCGAGCTGGCCGAGAAGGGCGTCGTGTTCTGCGACCTCGACCTCGCGATCGCGAACCACCCCGACCTGGTGGAGCGGCACCTGCACGGGCTGGTGTCCACGGACCGCAGCAAGTTCACGGCGCTGCACGCCGCGTTCCGAAGTGGCGGCACGTTCCTGTACGTCCCGGCGGGTGTGGAGATCTCCGTGCCCCTCCAGACCCTGACCTGGATCGACGCGGACAGCGCGGCGGTGTTCCCCCGCACGCTGCTCCTCACCGAGGAGGGCGCGGAGGTCACGTTCATCGACCGGTACGTCTCGCCGGACCTCGGGCGAGCCCTCTCCGACGCCGTCGTCGAGATCTACGCCGGGCCCAACTCACGGGTGAGCTATGTCGTGCTCCAGGAGTGGGGCGACGGGGTCACGCACCTCGCGGTGCAGCGGGCCAGGGTGGGCCGGGACGCCAGGCTCCGGTGGCTGGGGGTGGCGTTCGGCGGCACGCTCACCCGGGCGGAGGTGGAGAGCCTACTGGCCGACGACGGTGGCTCGAGCGAGATGCTCGGCCTGTACTTCGGCCACGCCGACCAGCACATCGACCACCGCTCCCTCCAGGACCACGAGGGGTCCCGGACGTCGAGCGACCTGCTCTACAAAGGCGCGATGAAGGGCGGGTCGAACGCGATCTACACGGGTACCGTGATCATCGAGAAGGGCGCGCACCGGTGCGACGCGTACCAGACCAACCGGAACATCCTGCTGTCGGAGTCGGCCAGAGCCCACTCCGTGCCGAACCTGGAGATCCTGACCAACGACCCCACCCGGTGCGGCCACGCCGCCAGCGTGGGCCCGGTGGGGGAGGACGAGCTGTTCTACCTGATGAGCCGGGGGATCTCACGGGAGGAGGCCGAGCGCCTGATCGTGTTCGGGTTCTTCCGGGAGGTCCTGGACCGTGTCGAGCTGGAGGAGATCCGGACCGGACTGGAGCGGGCCATCGAGGCGGAACTTGCCAAGGAGGAATAGTGGGGTGGGTGCGCATGTGCGGCACCTCGGACGTGCCGGCCGGCGAGGCCCGGCGATTCGAGGTGGACCATCGCCCGTTCGCTGTGGTGAACCTGGGCGAGGAGGGGTTCCGGGTGGTCGATTCGATCTGTTCGCACGCGCACTACTTCCTGGACGAGGGCGAGGTGGACGTGGACTTCCAGACGATCGAGTGCCCCAAGCACGGGTCGACGTTCGACCTCAACACGGGCAAGCCGACGACGCTTCCGGCGACGCAGCCCGTAGAGCGGTTCAACGTGAAGGTGGACGGCGACGACGTGCTGATCGAGGTGGCGGATGACTGACACTGCTGTTGCGACGGCGACCCTCGAGATCCGGGGGCTGCACGCCTCCGTGGAGGGCAAGGAGATCCTGAAGGGCATCGACCTGTTGGTGCGGCAGGGGGAGACCCACGCCCTCATGGGGCCGAACGGGTCGGGAAAGTCCACCCTGGCGAACGTGCTGATGGGCCGGCCCGGCTACCAGGTCACGGCGGGCGACGTCTTGTTCAAGGGGCAGAGCGTCCTGGGCCTCCGGCCCGACCAGCGGGCCCAGCGCGGGCTGTTCCTAGCCATGCAGTACCCGGTGGAGGTCCCGGGCGTGTCGGTGGTGAACTTCCTGCGTACCGCGTACAAGGCGGTGAAGGGTGAGGAGATCTCGGCCCTGGCGTTTCGAAAGCACATGAAGGAGAAGATGAACCTCCTGGGTGTGGAGGACGCCATGGTGAACCGCTACGTGAACCAGGGGTTCTCCGGCGGGGAGAAGAAGAAGAACGAGATCCTCCAGCTCGCCGTGCTCGAGCCGGACATCGCGGTCCTGGACGAGACCGATTCCGGGCTGGACATCGACTCGCTGAAGGAGGTGGCCACGGGGGTGGCCGAGCTGATCGGGCCGGATCTCGGGGTGCTGCTCATCACCCACTACCAGCGGATCCTGAACCACATCACGCCGGATTTCGTCCACGTCATGCTTGACGGGCGTATCGTGAAGTCCGGCGGCG
>JBOGVI010000306.1:0-20429 GCA_050692695.1 Actinomycetota bacterium | reverse complement strand
GATGCAGCCCGTCGCCGAGGCGGCCCGGCTGTGCCGAGAGGCCGGAGTGCTGTTCCACACGGACGCGTGCCAGACGGTGGGGCGCCTTCCCATCGACACCGGCGCTCTGGAGGTCGACCTCCTTTCGCTCTCCGCCCACAAGTTCGGGGGCCCGCCGGGCATCGGCGCGCTCTACGTGCGACGGGGGGTTCCCCTGGTGGCCTTCCCTTGTGGTGACGACCGCGAGCGTAAGCGCCGGTCGGGCATGGAGAACCTCCCGGGCGTGGCGGCCATGGCCGCCGCCCTTGACTCATCCCGGGAGGACACGGCCGACCAGGCGGCCTTCCAGTGGTTCCTCACGGACCGGCTGCGAGGCTTCCTCGAGGGCGTGCCCGGGGTCCGGGTCCACGGCCATCCTACGCAGCGGGTGCCTCACCTGGTGTGCTTCTCGGTGGCCGACGTCGATGCCGAGATCCTGGCCATGGCCCTGGACGACCGGGGATTCCGGCTGTCGGTGGGATCGAACTGCTCGGGCGCCTCCAACGAGCCCTCCCCGGTCCTCGAGCACATGGGCACGCCGAACACGCCGAGCTACCGGATCGGGGTGGGGCGGGACACGACCGAGCAAGACGTGGCCCGGTTCGCGGACACGCTCCCGGGGCTGGTCGACGAGCTCCGTCGGGTGGAGACGGCCACAGAGTCCGCCATGGCCCGCTTTCGCCCGCGCGACGAGATCTGACGCTCGGCGGGGATGGCCTCCGCCCGAAAGCTACTTCACGGTCCAGGTGTCGCCGGCGTGGAGCAGCTTCCCGAGGTCCCCCTTGCCCAGGCGCTCGGTGGCCGCCGCGATCTGCTGCTCCATGGCCTCGCCGTAGACCGGCCGCTCCACCTCCCGGAACACGCCGATGCACGTCGGCTCGGAGGGCCCGTGCGAGAGGTGGGCCAGCGCGAAGGCGAGCGACGGCCGGCCGTGCACGTCGTGGACCACGATGCTGTCCGGTGGTACCTCGTCCACGTTCGCCACGACCAGCCGGCCGTTCTCCCCCACTGCGACGCACCGGTTCTCCTCGTCGAACAGGATGGGCTCGCCGTGCTCCAGCCGGATCTGGTTGTGCACGCCCTGCGGTTTCTCGCGGAGCAGGTCGAACGCGCCGTCGTTGAACACGTTGCAGTTCTGGTAGATCTCCACGAACGACGCGCCCCGATGGGCGGCGGCCTGCCGCAGAACCGTCGTGAAGTGCTGGCGGTCATTGTCGATAGTCCGGGCCACGAAGGTGGCCTCGGCACCGAGCGCCAGCGCGATGGGGTTGAAGGGGTGGTCCACCGAGCCGAACGGCGTGGACTTCGTGACCTTGCCCTCTTCGCTCGTCGGCGAGTATTGGCCCTTCGTCAGGCCATAGATCTGGTTGTTGAACAGAAGGATCTTCATGTTCACGTTCCGGCGCAGGGAGTGGATCAGGTGGTTGCCGCCGATCGACAGCCCGTCGCCGTCTCCCGTGACCACCCACACGTCGAGGTCAGGCCGGGCCGTGGCGATGCCGGTGGCGAGGGCCGGAGCCCGCCCGTGGATCCCGTGGACCCCGTACGTATCCATGTAGTAGGTGAACCGGCCGGCGCACCCAATCCCTGACACGAACACCGTCTTGTCTGGAGCGATCCCGAGCTCCGGCATGAACGACTGGACCGCGGCCAGGATGGCGTAATCGCCGCACCCCGGACACCACCGGACCTCCTGGTCGCTGGTGAAGTCCTTCTTCGTCAGCGTGCCCACGACACCCTCGCCGTCGCCACCGTTTCCCTGGCCGTTGCCGCCGTTCTCCCGCTCCACGTCGGTCATCCCGCCATCACCTTCAGGATCTCCTGCTCCAGCTCCTCCGCGAAGATCGGGAGGCCTTGGACCTTCGAGTACGAAATGGCGTCCACCAGGAACCGGCCCCGGATCAGCAGCGCGAGCTGGCCCGTGTTCATCTCGGGGATCAGGACCTTGCGATAGGTCCGCACTACGTCGCCCGTGTTCTTGGGGAGGGGATTCAGGTGGACCAGATGGGCCGCCGCAACCTTCTTCCCCTGGTCCCGGGCGCGGCGGACCGTAGCCCGGATGGTTCCCCACGTCGAGCCCCACCCCAGCACCAGGAGCTCGGCGTCACCGTCAGGGTCGTCCACCTCCAGGGGCGGGATGTCGTCGGCGATCTTGGCCACCTTGGCCGCCCGAAGCTCGGTCATTCGCTCGTGGTTCTCGGGCTCGTAGCTGATGTCGCCGGTACCGTCCTCCTTCTCCAGTCCGCCGATCCGGTGGCGGAGGCCGGGCGTCCCGGGGACGGCCCACGGACGGGCCAGGTGCTCGTCCCGCAGGTACGGCAGGAACTCCGTGCCGGCGTTGGGCTTGGTGGCGAAGCCGGGGTCGATCGTGGGCAGGCTCTCGACGTCGGGGAGCAGCCACGGCTCCGAGGAGTTCGCCAGGAAGGTGTCGGAGAGCAGGATCACCGGCGTCCGGTATTTCACGGCGATCCGGCAGGCCTCGATGGCCACGTCGAAGCAGTTCGCCGGGGAGTACGACGCGATGATCGGCATGGGCGACTCGCCGTGCCGTCCGTACATCGCCAGGAGGAGGTCGGCGGCTTCGGTCTTCGTCGGCATCCCCGTGGACGGACCCGCTCGCTGGACGTCGACGATCACCATGGGAAGCTCCAGGGCCACGGCCAGGCCGAGCGTCTCGGCCTTCAGGTCCATGCCGGGACCGCTGGTCCCGGTCACCCCGAGGTGCCCGGCGAACCCCGCGCCGAGGGCCACGTTGGCCGCGGCGATCTCGTCCTCGGCCTGAAGGGTTCGCACCCCGAAGTTCTTCAGCCGCGACAGCTCGTGCAGCAGCTCCGAGGCCGGCGTGATGGGGTAGCTCGCATAGAACAGGGGCAGCCCGCTTCGCTCGCTCGCCGCCACCAGACCGAGCGCCAGGGCCGCCGCTCCGGTGATGTTTCGGTAGATGCCCGGCGTGACCGGCGCCGGCTTCACCTGGTAGGAGTGGGCGAACAGCTCGGTGGTCTCCCCGAAGTTGTAGCCGGCCTTGAACGCCGCCACGTTGGCGTCGTAGACCTGCGGCTTGTCGCCGAACTTCTTGTGCAGCCAGTTCAGCGTGACCTCGGCGGGCCGGCCGTACATCCACGACACCAGGCCCAAAGCGAACATGTTCTTGGACCGCTCGGCCTCCTTGCGGGACAGGCCGAGCTCCTCCACCGCCCGGACCGTGATGGAGGTCATCGGCACCTTGTACACCTGGTAGCCGTCGAGGGTGCCATCCTCCAGCGGGTTCGAGGCGTAGCCGGCCTTGTCCACGTTTCGCTGGATGAAGGCGTCCTCGTTCACGATGACCGTCCCGCCCTTGTCCAGCAGGTGCAGGTTGGCCTTCAGGGCGGCTGGGTTCATGGCCACCAGGACGTTCGGATGGTCGCCCGGCGTTGTGATGTCCTCGGATGCGAACTGGATCTGAAACGCCGACACCCCGTGGACCGTCCCGGCGGGGGCCCGGATCTCGGCCGGGAAGTCGGGCAGGGTGGCCAGGTCGTTGCCCACGACCGCGGTGGCGTTGGTGAACCGATCGCCGGTCAGCTGCATGCCGTCGCCCGAGTCGCCGGCGAACCGGATGACGACGCGGTCCTTCTCCTCGATCGACTTCGCCATCGTCGTTGCCGGGCGGTGCCGGGCCTCCTCGCTGCTCGGGGGTTCTGCCATCTAGCGTAGCGCGCGGAGCGGCTTCGGACAGGTCGCGCGGTAGATTAGGCTGCGCCGAGACCCGGAGGACCGACGGATGACCTATAAGCGCATCGTGCTGGCGACCGACGGGTCGCCCTTCGCTGAGAGCGCCGAGCACGTCGGCGCAGCCTTGGCCCGGGCCTCGAAGGCGAGGAGCGTGTTCATCGTCCACACCTACGAGCGGCCGGAACGGGCCCAGTCCGCGGTGGAGCGGGCCGTGGCCGCGGCGAGGGCGGAGGACCTGGAGCCCCAGGTGGTGCTCCGAGACGGGGCCCCCGCCGACGAGATCGTCGAGGTGGCGGACGTGAAGGAGGCGGACCTGATCGTCCTGGGCAGCCGGGGCCTGTCCCTCGGCGAGCAGATCATCGGCAGCGTGGCGAGCAAGGTGTCGCGCCACGCGCCCTGCGACGTCCTGCTGGTGCGGGAGCGCCCCGCCGAGCGACGGGAGGTCGGGACCATGCCGTACACCCGGATGCTCGTAGCCACCGACGGCTCGTCCACGGCCGATCGCGCCGCCCGGAAGGGTTACGCCCTGGCCACGCGGCTCGGCGCGTCCGTGACGCTGGCGTTCGTGGGCCACCCCAGGACCGGCGAGATGATCCTCCGGGACACGGCCGCCACGATCGGCGAGGGGACGGGGTCCGCTACCATGCTGATCCTCGGTGGCGACCCCGCCGAGGCCATCACGGTGGCCGCGGCGAGCGAGGGCCTCGACCTGATCGTGGTGGGCAACCGGGGGCTCACCGGGGCCAAGGGTCTGTTCCTGTCCTCGGTCCCGAAGAAGGTCTCCGAGTACGCTCCCTGCGACGTGTTGATCGCCCGGACCGTGGCTCAGAGCCTGTCCGAGATCGGCAATGGCGAAGGCGGGATCGTGGTGTCTGGCGATCACCGGGTCGCCGTGTACCGGGACCAGAAGGGCACCGTGCACGCGCTGTCCGCGAAGTGCACGCACATGGGCTGCACGGTGAAGTGGAATCCCGGGGAGCGGACGTGGGACTGTCCCTGCCACGGCTCGCGGTTCACACCTACGGGCGAGGTGGTGAACGGGCCGGCCGCGAAGCCGCTGGAGCCGACCGACCTCTAGGTCCGCCTCACCACGGCTTCCAGATCATCAGCCACGTGATGAACACAAGCGACGCGTAGCCCAAGACGGTGTTGAAGAGCGGGAGCCGCGAGCGGAGCATCGCGTCAAGCTCCTCGTCGCTCCTCCGGGGAACCCCGGAGGGCCGCAGCTCCACCGCCTCCTTCAGCCGCTGGTAGTAGGGGCGGGCTACGGCGCCCATCTCCACGATCATGAACGCCAACACTCCGAGCGAGACCCAGATCCACCCGTGGTCCCACCAGTCCAACCGGAATCCGGCCCACACCCCGCCGATCAGCAGAATCCCGAGCGAGAGGTAGGAGGCCATGACGGAGTTGCCGGAGAACTGGAGCAGCTCCGCGATCCGGGTCCGGTCGCGTTCCGTGCGCAGCCGAAGGGCCACCATCATCGACACGCCGTGGGACATGACGAACCCAAGCACTCCCACGATGTGGACGAAGACCAGCCATCGGTAGTCGACGACGAAGGCCAGCATCAGCCCGTGATCGACTTCTCCGCTCGCCGGATCCGGCCGGCCAGCACGGCCAGAATCTTGGCCGCCACCCCCGGCTCCTCTCTGACCAGCCGGTCGAAAGCCCGCTTGAAGATGCGGATGCAGACCATGCGGGTGGTCGCGACCACGGAGGCCGTCCTCGGCCCGCCGTCCAGCAGCGCGAGCTCCCCGAAGAAGTCGCCCGGCCCCAGCTTGACCAGGGTCCGCGTGCCCTTCGTGACCTTGGCCTCCCCCTCCAGGATCAGGAAGAACGCGCCCCCCAGCATGCCGGCCTCCACGATGGTCTCGCCCGGCCGGAACCCGATCTCGTCCGCGTGCTCCGCGACCTGGCGAAGGTGGCGCCTGGACAGGCTGGCGAAGAGCGGGACCCGGGCCAGGACCTCCCGGCCGCGCTTGCCGAGGGGCCGATCGCGGCGACGGCCGCTCGGCGCCGGGCGGGTCCGGGCCCCCAGCGAGGCGATCCCCGGCGGAACCACATCGGCCAGCGAGTCAAGAGCGTCCTTCACGTTTCCCCCGCATCGAGCCGGAGCCTACCGCACGCGGCCCGACGGACGTGTTTCCGCTGGAAGGGGCCACCGTCGCTCGCAGGGGTGCGCTAGCATGGGCTGCCTATGGCCGTACCAACGAGAACGATCGAAACGGCCCGGGCGCGTCTCGAAGGACTCCTCGCAGAGCGCATCGTCATCCTGGACGGCGCGTGGGGCGTCCTCCTCCAAGGACGGGGTCTCACCGAGGAAGAGTTCCGGGGGGAACGCTTCCGCGACCACCCGCAGGACGTCAAGGGCGACCCGGACCTGCTCAACCTGACGCAACCCGACATCGTCTCCTCGGTCCACCACGCCTACCTCGAGGCGGGGGCCGACATCACGACTACCAACACGTTCACGGCCACATCGATCGGACAGGGGGACTACGGCCTCCAGGGCGCCGTGAACGACATGAACGTAGCGGGCGCGCGGCTCGCCCGGGAGGCGGTCGCGCGGTTCGACGATCGCTTCGTCGCCGGATCCGTCGGCCCGCTCAACGTGACGCTCTCGCTGTCCCCCAAGGTCGAGGACCCGTCCTACCGAAAGGTCACGTTCGACCGCGTCTACGAGGCCTATGCCGAGCAGATCCGTGGCCTGCGGGACGGGGGCGTGGACCTGTTGCTCATCGAGACGATCTTCGACACCCTAAACGCGAAGGCGGCGATCGCCGCCGCCATGGACGTGGCGCCGGACATCCCCCGGTGGATCTCCGTGACGATCGTGGACCGGAGCGGGCGAACGTTGTCCGGGCAGACCATCGAGGCCTTCTGGACCTCGGTTGAGCACGCGGAACCGTTCAGCGTCGGCGTGAACTGCTCGCTCGGCGCGGCCGAGATGCGGCCGTACCTGGAGGCGCTGGCCACGGTGGCGCCGGTCTACACGACGTGTCACCCGAACGCCGGGCTTCCCAACGCATTCGGAGGGTACGACGAACAGCCGGACACCACCGCGAAGTACCTCCGCGAGTTCGCCGAGGCCGGCCTGGCGAACATCCTGGGCGGGTGCTGCGGCACCACCCCCGAGCACATCCGGCGGGTGGCGACGGCGCTGGAGGGCTTGCCCCCTCGGAAGGTTCCTGAGACCCCCCGTCTCACCGCGTTCTCCGGCCTCGAGCCGTTCGCCATCCGGCCCGACACCGGGTTCGTGATGATCGGCGAGCGCACCAACATCACGGGGTCCAGGCGCTTCCACCGGTTGATCGACGCCGGCGACTACCAGGGCGGCGTGGAGGTAGCCCTGGAGCAGGTTCGGGGCGGGGCGAACCTGATCGACGTCAACATGGACGCCGACCTGATCGACTCCGAGCAGGCCATGACGACGTTCCTGAACCTCGTCGCCACGGAGCCCGAGATCGCCCGGGTCCCCATCATGATCGACAGCTCGAAGTGGTCGGTGATCGAGGCCGGCCTGAAGTGCGTGCAGGGCAGGGGCGTCGTGAACTCGATCAGTCTGAAGGAGGGCGAGGAGGAGTTCCTCGACAAGGCCCGGAAGGCCAAGCGGTACGGGGCCGGGGTCGTGGTGATGGCGTTCGATGAGAAGGGACAGGCCGACACGGTGGAGCGCAAGGTCCAGATCTGCGAGCGCGCCCACCGGCTGCTCACCGAGGACGCGGGCTTCGATCCCCAGGACATCGTCTTCGACCCCTGCATCCTGGCCATCGCCACCGGGATCGAGGAGCACAACCTGTACGCGAAGGCGTTCATCGAGGCAACCAGAATCATCAAGGAGCGCTACCCGGGCGTGAGGATCTCGGGTGGCGTGTCGAACCTCTCGTTCTCGTTCCGGGGCAACGACGTGGTCCGCGAGGCCATCCACTCAGCCTTCCTGTATCACGCCATCCAGGCGGGCCTCGACATGGCCATCGTGAACGCCGGCCAGCTGGTGCTGTACGAGGACATCCCGGCCGACCTCCTCGATCACGTCGAGGACATCATCTTCGACCGCCGGCCCGACGCCACGGAGCGGATGGTGTCCTTCGCCGAGAACGTGCGGGGCGAGGGCACCAAGCGCGAGCGCGACCTGTCCTGGCGCGAGGGCACGGTTGAGGACCGTCTGAAGCATGGTCTGGTGCACGGCATCGTCGACTTCATCGAAGAGGACGCCGAGGAGGCCCGGACCCACTACCCGCGGCCCCTGGACGTGATCGAGGGGCCCCTGATGGAGGGGATGAAGATCGTCGGCGACCTGTTCGGCTCGGGGAGGATGTTCCTGCCCCAGGTGGTGAAGAGCGCCCGAGCCATGAAGAAGGCGGTGGCTTACCTCGAGCCGTTCATGGAGGAGGAGAAGCTTCGCCTCGGCACCATCGATCGCTCGCAGGGCAAGGTGGTGCTGGCCACCGTCAAGGGCGACGTCCACGACATCGGCAAGAACATCGTGGGCGTGGTGTTGGGCTGCAACAACTACGAGGTCATCGACCTCGGCGTGATGGCGCCGGCAGACGTGATCCTCGACACCGCGGTGAACGAGGGGTGCGACATTGTGGGCGTGTCCGGCCTCATCACCCCCTCGCTCGACGAGATGGTGCACGTGGCCAAGGAGATGGAGCGGCGGGGCCTGGACCTTCCGCTGCTGATCGGGGGGGCCACGACCTCGAAGCAGCACACCGCGGTGCGGATCGCGCCCGAGTACGGCAACCCCACCGTCCACGTGATCGACGCGTCCCGCGTGACCGGCGTGGTCTCCGACCTCCTCGACCACGAGCGGAGGGCGAAGCTCGACCGGACCAACCGGGAGGAGCAACAGCGCCTCCGGGAGCAGCACGCCGAACGGGACCGTCGGCCTCTCCTGTCCTACGCGGAGGCTAAGGCGAACCGGACGCCGATCGTGTGGCACGAGCAGGACCTCGCCGTGCCAGCGTTCACAGGCTTACGGGTGGTGGAGCCCTCCATCGAGACGCTCCGGCCGTACATCGACTGGACGTTCTTCTTCACGGCGTGGGAGCTGAAGGGGCGGTTCCCGGCCATCCTCGAGCACCCGCGGCACGGCGCCGCCGCCCGCGAGCTGTACGAGCACGCCAACGAGCTGCTCGACGAGATCGTGTCGAGGAACTGGATCGGCGCCCGCGGCGTGTACGGGTTCTGGCCGGCCCGAGCGGAGGACGATGATCTCGTGCTCGACGGGGGGGCTGGGGGACCTCAAGAACCGAGCCGACAGGCGAGCGGTAGGCCCCCGACCGAAAGAGCTCGGTTCCACATACTCCGCCAGCAGGCCGACTACGGCGACGGACGGCCCAACCGGTCCTTGGCCGATTACATCGCCCCGGCCGAGACCGGCCTCACCGATCACGTCGGCGCCTTCGCCGTCACGGCAGGGATCGGGGTCGACAACGTCGTCGCTCGGTTCGAGGCCGACCACGACGACTACGGCGCCATCATGGTGAAGGCCCTGGCCGACCGGCTGGCCGAGGCCTTCGCCGAGCACCTGCACGAGGTGGCCCGCCACGAGTGGTACGAGACCGGCCCCAAGATGTCGAACGACGAGCTCATCGCAGAACGGTACCGGGGCATCCGACCGGCCTTCGGCTACCCGGCCTGCCCCGACCACAGCGAGAAGCGCACGCTGTTCGAGCTGCTCGGCGCACCAGAGCTGGGGATCGAACTCACCGAGACCTTCGCCATGATGCCGGCGGCATCGGTGTCAGGGCTGTACTTCGGGCACCCCGCAGCCCGGTACTTCAACGTCGGTCGGATCGGACGTGACCAGGTCGAGGACTACGCGGCTCGCAAGGGCATCGACGTCGCCGAGACCGAGCGCTGGCTCCGCCCGAATCTGGCGTACGAGCCCGACTGAGCGCCGGATGGGCAGCTTCTGGCACTCGTTCGCCGACATGGCCGCGCTGGACGCGGGCGAAGAGCTGGTCGTCGATCGGGGTGAGGGCACGTACATCTGGGACGAGGACGACCGGCGCTACCTCGACGCCACCGCCGGGCTCTGGTACTGCAATGTCGGGTACGGCCGCGAGGAGATCGGGGACGCTGTCGCGGCCAGCTCCGCAAGCTGGCGGCCTACTCGACGTTCGGCGACCTCTCGAACCGACCAGCGATCGAGCTAGCGAACGGGTCGCGGCCTTCTCGCCGGACCCCGACAGCCGGGTGTTCCTGACGAGCGGCGGATCGGACTCCGCGGTGAAGGTGGCGTGGGACTCGGCGGACGCCCTCCGCGACGTCATCGACTCGGCTACACCGGAGCGGGTCGCCGCCTTCTTCTGTGAACCCATCATCGGCGCCCTGGGCGTGTTCCCCCCGCCCCCCGGCTACCCGGCCAAGGTGCGAGAGATCTGCCGGCAATCCGGGGTGCTGTACGGTTTCCGGGCAGCCCTCGAGGCCCTGGCCTGAGCGGAGCACGCCCCGCGGAGGGACGACGCTCCCGCGCCGGAAACGAAGGCCTAGTGGAAGGAGTGGCCGCAGGCGCAGGAGCTCTGGGCCGCCGGGTTGTCGATGGTGAAGCCGGAGGCCTCCAGGCTGTCCACGAAGTCGATGGTCGCCTGCGTGAGGTACGGGGCGCTCATTCTGTCCACGACGATCCGGACCCCGAACTGCTCCTCGCCGACGTCCCGGTCGGTGACCTGGTCGTCCAGGTACATGGCGTAGCGGAGCCCCGAGCACCCGCCCGGCTGCACGGCGACTCGCAGGGCGATGTCGGTCCGCCCCTCTTCCACCAGGAGCTCCTGCACCTTGCCCGCCGCGGCCTGGCTCAGCTGGATCATCGTCCCTCCGGTCTTCCTCGAGTGACGCCTCGGTCACGCCTACCCTTCGATTGTAGCGGCTGGGGCGCCAAGATCCGACCCCCGGTCACGCCTCCCTGAAGTCGGCCACCACGGCCCCGGTCGTCGTGCGCAGCTCCTCCGGGGTGATCCGGAATACGGAATCCGGGGTTCCGGCCGCCGCCCAGACCTCCTCGAACGCCAGGAGGTCGCGGTCCAGATAGGTGTCGACGAGCTCCGGGTGACCGAACGGCGGGGTGCCGCCAATGGCGAACCCCGTCGCCGCCCGGACCTCGAAGGGGTCCGCCCGTCGAACCTCGTCCGCACCCACCAGCAATGCCAGCCGGGCAGTGTCCACCCGGTTCGCTCCCGACGTCAGGGCCAGCACCGCGTGCCCGTCCGCCACGAACACCAGGGACTTCACGATCTGCCCCACCCGGCAGCCGATGGCGCGCGCGGCATCCTCTGCGGTCTTCGTCCCCTGGGGGAACCGCCGGACCTCCACGTCGTGTCCCAGCACCCGGGTCGCATCCAGGAACCGGTCGACGGCCTTGCTCATCCCACGGACGATAGCCGGGTGGCGTCGGCCGCGACCTCCTCGGCCAGGTCCTCCAGGCCCCGGCGGGCGTCCTCCATGGCGCGCTCCTCGCCGAACCGGTCCACCAGCGAGAACACGTGCACGTCCGGGGGGCGAACCTCGGCCCGGCCGCACAGGACCACGACCGGGACCCCCGCTTCCCGGCCCGCCCGGATCACGCCGGCTGGGGCCTTCCCGTGCAGCGACTGCTCGTCCAGCTTCCCCTCACCCGTGATGGCCAGATCGGCCCGGCCCAAGCGCTCGGGGAGCCCCACGGCCTCCATCACCACCTCCACACCCGGACGGAGGTGCGCGCCCAGGAACGCGACGAGCCCGGCCCCCAGCCCGCCGGCGGCCCCGGCCCCCGGGACGTGACGAACGTCGATCCCGAGATCTCGATGGACCACCGCGGCGAAATGGGACAGGGCCCGGTCCAGCACCGCCACGTCATCCGGCGCGGCCCCCTTCTGCGGCCCGAACACCGACGAGGCGCCCTGGGGGCCGGTCAGCGGGTTGTCCACGTCGGTCGCCACGACGAACCGGGTCCGGCGGACGGCCGGGTTCAGCCGGGACGCGTCGATCCGAGCCAGGTCGAGCAGGTCCGCGCCACCCGGGCCGATCTCCAGGCCCTCGTCGTCCAGCAGCCGGACGCCGAGGGCCTGGGCCATCCCGGCCCCGCCGTCGTTCGTGGCACTCCCGCCGATGCACACGACGATCTGGGCCGGCCTCTCTCGAAGGGCCGCGTCGATCAGCTCGCCCGTGCCCCGGGTCGTGGTCCGCTTGGGATCCCGGCGTGCCTCGGCGATCAGTTCGAGCCCGGAGGCCCGGGCCATCTCCACGATCGCCGTCGGGCCGGATGGGCCGGGCACCATCCCATATCCTGCGTCAACGGGGTCGCCGAGCGGCCCGCTCACGCGCGTCGTTCGGCGCTCTCCCCGAAGGCCGTCCACCATGGCGTCCAGGGTCCCCTCGCCCCCATCGGCCATGGGCACCTCCACCACGTCGTCGTCGGGACGGGCCCGCCGCCACCCCGCGGCAATAGCTCGGGCGGCCTGGGCGGCCGTCAGCGTGCCGCGGAACTTGTCCGGTGCCACCAGGACCCGCATAGGCGCGAGGGTACAATCCGCCGCGACCATGGGCCCAGATTGAAGGACACCGCAGACGTGAGCCTCGATCGGATACAGCTCGTGGGGATCGCCCACGCCGAGCGGGAACGTCTCGGGCGCACGGTCCAATACAC
Source organism: Actinomycetota bacterium (assembly GCA_050692695.1). GTDB lineage: Bacteria > Actinomycetota > UBA4738 > UBA4738 > HRBIN12 > AC-69. The sequence goes on along the minus strand of JBOGVI010000306.1, from coordinate 8,062 downwards.
GCCGCCCGACGCCTGGGAGAAGGACAGCGCTTGCGCCGGATGGCGGAACCGTGACGTGTTGGCCCACCTGGCGGCGCAGGAGATGGCGGCGGGGCAGGCGGTCGGGGGGGAGGAGGCCACGGAGTTCGAGGCGTTCCGGGAAGCGAACGACCGTGAGTTCTGGCTCGACGGGTTCAACGAATGGGCGGTGAAGGTCCGAAAGGACGTGCCCACCCGGCAGCTCGCCGTCGATTGGGGGAAGGCCGCAAGCGCCTTCCTGGATCGCGCCGCCGCCATCCCCGACGAGGACTGGCCGAGCACCAGAGTCCCGTGGGTTGCGGGCAAGATCGGGGTTCGCTACCTCGTGCAGTCCCGGGTCATCGAATGGTGGCTGCACGGCGAGGACATCAGGGAGGGCGCGGGCCTGGAGGAGAACCTTCAACATTGGCCCATCTATCTCATCAACGACATGGGAATCCGGATGCTCCCTTACGCGTTCGGCCTTGCCGGGCTGTCCTTCCCCGGAACGAGCGTCCAGGTCGACCTGGAGGGCGTAGGCGGCGGGAGCTGGCACTGGGGACTCGCGGCCGGCGAGGCCCCGGCGGAGGACAAGAAGCCGGACGTCTTCATCGAGGGCCGAGGGGCGGCGTTCGCCCTCGTGGCAGGGCGCCGGGCGGCCGCGGAGCACTTCCTGGACCTGGGGAACCTCGTGGTCGGGGGGGACGAGGACCTGGCCCTGGCGGTCCTGGAACATATCCGCGTGTTCGCGGAATAGCTCGGGACCCAGAGCCGTCCCCGATTCCCATCCGTACTTCCACCGAGTAGCGTGCTGCGCGTGCGATTCAGGGAAACGGGCTCGGACGCCTCGCTCATGGCGGCATTCGCGAAGCGGAACCAGGCGGCCGCCGAGGTCCTGTACGAGCGGTTCGCGTCGCGTGTGTACGGGCTCGGGGTCGTGATGCTCGGCACCGACGCCGCGGCGCAGGACCTCGTGCAGGACACGTTCGTGAAGCTCTGGCGGAGCGCCGACCGGTTCGACGAGGCCAGAGGCAGGCTCGACACCTGGGTCCTCCTCGTGGCGAGGAGCCTCGCCATCGACGCGCTTCGCCGGAGGGTGCTGGAGGCTCGAACGGCCGAGACCACCGGACCGGTCAGGGACGTCTCGGCGGAACCGGGGCCGGACGAGGTGGCCGAGACGGAGGACCTGGCGGCGCGGGCTAGGCGAGCCATGGCCTCCCTGTCCGACGGGCAGCGGGCGGCCCTGGAGCTCGCCTACTTCGGCGGAAAGACCAGCGCCGAGGTGGCCGAGTTGGAGGGCATCCCCCTCGGAACGGCCAAGACCAGGATCAGGACGGCGCTGCTGAAGCTCCGCGAAGTGCTGGAGGAACAACGTGAGCTGTGACGAGGTCCGCGAGCAGCTCGTCGACCATCTGCTCGGCACGCTGGACAAGCCGGTGGACCTGGAAGTCCGCCGGCACGTCCGAGGTTGCTCGGGGTGCCGCCGAGAGATGACCGCCCTCGGCGAGGGCGTCGGCACGTTCGCCCGGGCCGCCCATCAGGTGGAACCGCCGCCGGAGCTCGAGGAGCGCCTGCTCTCCGTGCTCCGAGACGAGTGGGCGGAGGCACCCGCGCAGCAGACCCCCCGCCGCGACTTCCGCCGGCTGGCCTGGGCCGCCGCCGTGATCGCGCTGGCCGGTTCCCTCGCCTGGGGATACGCATCGAACGTCCGGGCGGACCGCAACGAACGGGCCGCTATCAAGTACGAGACCTTCCTCGGCGTGCTGGGGGGTGAGAACGTTCGCGTCGGCGTGCTCCGCCCGGTCGGATCGCAGCAGCTCGAAGGCAGCGCCGTGCTGTACGACTCGAAGGTCGAACAGTCGTGGGTCCTGGTCCTGGTGCGGGCCCCGGGGATGAAGGGCGAGGCCAGGATGACCCTTTCCTCCCCCGATGGCCGCACCATCGAGCTGTTCCCCGCCGAGTTCGGGCGGGGCGGCGAGGCCGCCGGCTGGCTGGTGACGTCGTCGAACCTGAGGCCCTTCGATACCCTGACGATCAGAGACGCCGGCGGAGTGATTATCGCGGAGGGAACCGTCTCCGCCGACTAACGGGACACCGTTAGGCGCTTGACGTACCGGGGGTGCGCGCCGAACCGATACTTGTAGTCGAAGTCGCCCTTCAGCAGGTCGAACCCGCTGCACCCGCTTTCGATGGCGATGCGGATGTCCTCGGCCACCAGAACCATCCCCGGCGAGAGGTGCCGCCACTCCCGGTCGAACGCCGAGTTGTAGAGGTAGTAGACCCCCTCGAACCGGAAGCCGACGGTCCCGGCCACCTTCCGGTCCTGGACCTCGATGAAGGCCAGGCTGAAGATCCCGCGGGCGAGGAAGGCTTCGCCGAGGCGCCGGAAGAAGATCTCCATGCCCGGCTGGAGGAACACGCCCTTCGGCCCGTCGCTGGACTTGTGCAGGTCCACGAACCGGTCGAGGTACTCCATGAGCGTAGCCTCGTGGGCAAGGCAAATGCGGTACGGGCCGGCCTCGGCCTCCAGCCTTCGGGCCTTCCGCTTGATCTCGTGCCGCAGCTTCGATGGGAGACCGGCCAGGTACTCGTCGTAGGACCCAGGAAGAGACAGGAACGGAGCCGTCCCATTCTGGTCATCTCCGACCTCCACCGAGAATCCTTGCGCCGCAGCCGCTTCGGCCAGACGCTCCAGCCACGGCCGGTCCTCCGCCAGACCCCGAAGATCCGCCATCGACCAGTCGTCGCGGCGGTCGAGCGCGACGAACAGCTCCTTGGCGAACCGGCCGGCCGCCTCCGGGATGGCCACCGGGCCCATGTAGTCGGTGACCTCGGTGCCGCCGAGGAACCGGAGCGTGGTCCCCCCACGCTCGAAGGCAACGGCGCCCACTTGGCCCCCGTCTTCCTCGGCGAACGCGAGCAGCAGGTGCTCGGTCAGTTGCCCGAACTCCTCCCAGTACAGCTTGAGGAACTGCGGCGTGTGGAAGAACGTGCCGGCTGGATCCGCGGTGACGAGTGTCGACCAGTCCCGGCGGACGAAGTCCCGGCCGTCCTCCGAGAGCACGATGTCCATGCCCGCTACCGATCCAGGACGAACACGGTGTGGTGGTAGCTCCAAAGGGTCGGCCAGAGCGGCCGGTACGTCTCGGTGTGTGTGATCGAGAGGTCCCGCGCCTTGAACAGCTCGATCCACCCCTCCGCCGACCGGAACGTGAACGGCGTCGGCACGCCGTGTCGGAGATTGAGCAGCCAGTCCCATGCCACGTTCAACGCGCGGTCGATCCGCGACGTGGGCGTGTCCTCGGCGATGATTACGCGGTGCCGGGCGATCCGGACGGCCTCGTCGAGGAGCCGTTCCTGCTCGTCCCATCGCTCCATGTGGTGGAACACGAACATCAGCAGCACCACGTCGAACGAACCATCGTCGAACGGGACCCGCGTCGGATCGGTCTGGAGGACGAACGGGAGCGTTCGGTCGCGGTTCTCGTACGCCACCAGGTCGCATAGGGTCGGGACCACGCCCGTCTTGCGCTGCAACCAGCGGGCCATGAACCCGGTCCCCGCTCCGAGGTCGAGCATGGTCTGCCCGACCTCCAGGTGGGGCGCGATGCGGCTCCCCTCCTCGTTCTCTCGCAGGAACATCGGCTCAACTCTAATCGGCTCGGCGCGTACCGCCGGCCCCGCCCCAACGACGCCGGCCGCGGTCTTACCAGGAGCCGCCGCCACCTCCGCCTCCCCCGCCACCGGAGGAGCCGCCGCCGAAGCCGCTTCCGCCGGAGCCGGAAGGGGTCGACGCGATCGTTCCGGCCGCTGACACCGTGAAGCCATCCATGGCCTCGGAGAACCGGCCGTACGCGAACGCGTTCTGTGAGACGTACCAGGACGTGTCCGGTGGCGACTCCCCCAGGACCTCGAAGGCCCGGGCCCATTTCTCCGTCAGCCCGAACACGATCGCGTACGGCAGGTACCGGATGAACAGGTTCTCCCGTTCCGCGAACCGGGCCAGGTTCGTCTCGGCGGTCTCGATAACGGTGCGGAAGCCCCGGACCCGTCGCACCATCCCGGTCCCCTTGGCCGTGCGCCGCGGCATCCACTTTGCGCCGGCCATGAGCAACAATCCGCCGAGGATCACGGCGAGCGGGAGGACGGCCAGGCGGGTCCAGGCCATGGCCGCGAACTCGAGCCCGATCCCTGCAGCCAGCACCCCGACCCCGATCGCCACCCACCGCTGACGCAGCTGATCGGGCCGCGCCGAGAACCACCCCTTCGCCACCGCGTCGCGATACAGGGCAGCCTGGACGTCGTGGAGCCGCGAGACGAATCTCCTCCGCAGGCTCGACAGCTCCACCTCGTCGCCGCCCTCGAACAGACCGTCGAGCAACTCTCGTTCGTATTCGAGGAGGTCCCGGTCTGGATCCTTCAACTTCGTGAGCTTCCAGTCCGGCTTGCCGAACCACCCCTTCTTCGGGATCTCCTCGATCACCAGGTACTTGCGGACGGCGAGGTCGATGACGGTCGCCGTGACATCGAGCGGGTTGGCCACCTCGTCAATCAGCGTCCCGATCTGGCCCGGGCGGACGCCGTCGGGGGGCGCGAACTCCACGGGTCCGGACGCGTCCCCTTCGAACGCGGGAACCGCTTGCTCGGGCGTTCCCTCCGGGGCGCCCATCAGCACGTCCACCTGCGACCCGGCGAACCGCCGATCCCGCCCGGTTCGCCAGGCCAGCCTGCCGAAGCCCGCGACCACCGCGAAGAGGAGCACGGCGAGCGCGCCGAGGACCGGCGGCGAGGTGGAGAACGCCCGCCGGAGCGTCCGCCGCTCCTCCAGGATCGGCTTCGGTTCGGCGACGACGCCCTTGGGCAGTCCCACGACCACGGTGAACGCGTGGTAGGCGTCGAGCGACCGCTGGCCGAAGGTTGCCACCTGGCCGGCCGCTGCGCTGCGTTCGCAGGCCAGGTTCGACCCGAACGGACCCGCGTAGCACGCGATGCCCTCGATCGGCCCGGGTGCGGTCACGCTTGCCGTGGCCCGCTCGATGGGGACCGGCCAGTCCGACCCGATCGCGTTCCAATAGAACTCGTCGTGGTCGGGGAACCCGTTCATGGCCCCTTTCATGCGGTACGCGATGACGTAGGTGTGCTCGCCGGTGATAGTCCGGTCCGGGTCGCCGATCCGAATGCGGGTCGTGCCGCCGCCGGCGTCCTCAGTCACGTACTGGACCGGGGTCCCCGGCGACCCGGACACCGAAAGGACCTCGAGCTGATAGATCCGGTCGTAGGTGTCGTCGTACCGGAGCCGGGTGGGGATATCTCGGAAGATCCCGCGTCGTTCAGACGATCCGAAGTCGTAGTCGATCGTCTCGCCCACCACGATCGAGGCGTCCTGCTCGATGGTGATCTCGACCGCGTACCGGAGGATCCGCTCGGGCGACTGGGCTGCGGCCGTGGCGAAGGCGACGAGCGGAGTCGCCACCACGGCGACGAAGGCGAGAACGACCCGAAGGATCCTGGGTGACCGCACCGGGGAAGCCTACTCTCGGCGGTCCGGGCCACGTCGTAGGCTCCTCGGGGATGGGCGTTTGGCAGCGGCTCCGAGAGGCGCGCGGGTTGTTCGGCTTCCCCGTGGACCGGGCCGACGCCTACATGCGTCGACACGCCCATGCTCCTCGCATGTCTCAGCGAGCGATCCGGCGCCCAACCGAGCCCATCGACTCGGAGCCCCGGAGGCGAGCGGGGGAGTCGGGGCGCGAGGCCGAGGAGGATTTCGAACGCCCGTGGGAGCGGCTAAGCCGCGAGTTCGGAGACTACTTCGATGGAAAGGCGCGCCAGGCCTTGGACGAGGGGACGTGCGTCATACGGACCAACGTCGGCGTCGTGCAGGCCCGGGTCCTGCGGTTCCGAGACGGCTACGGCATCTTCGAGACCGAGACGAAGGGCCCCGGCGGCAACAGGGGGAGCGGCCTCATCAAGCTATACCCAGAGCACTTCCGGCCCGACATCCTCGCGGTCTATCTCGCGGGCGACGTCGCGAACCTTGGCGGGGACGCGATGCCGTTTCCGGACTGAACCCGTGAGGCTAGTGCGGCGCGGAGCCCGCAGCCTCGCCGTCGCCGCCGGCCAGCGCGTCCTGGAGGACGTCCCACGCCAGCACCGCGCACTTCACCCGGATCGGGTACTTCACCACGCCCTTCAGAGCAACGAGCTCGCCGAACTCCTCATCCTCCGGCTCGACCTCGCCGGCCATCATCCCCCGGAATTCCTTGATCAGGCCCCCGGCCTCGTCCACGGTCTTTCCCGTCACGGCCTCGGTCATGATCGAGGCTGAGCTCTGGGAGATCGAGCAGCCTTGCCCCACGAACGAGATCGCGGCCACCTTGCCGTCGTCCTCGTGGACGAACACGGTGATCTCGTCACCGCAGAGAGGGTTGTTCCGGGAGCACGAAAGCTCGGCCTCCGGCATCTCGTGCTTGTTTCGGGGGTTCTTGTAGTGATCGAGGATGACTTCCTTGTAGATGTCGTCGAGCGCCACGCTTCTCCCTCCGGCGGGCCCTGATCGGCCCGGCCCTACGCTGACCAACGCTACAAGCCGAACACCTCTTCCGCCCTGGCCAGGGCGGCGATGAGGACGTCAACCTCCTGGTTCGTGTTGTACACGTAGAACGACGCCCGCGTCGTCGCGGGAACCCCCAGCCTCCGCATCACCAGCTGGTTGCAGTGGTGGCCGGCCCGGACCGCGACGCCCTCCTCATTCAGGATGGTAGCCAGGTCGTGGGGGTGGACGTCCTTGTACCAGAACGACACCGCCCCGCCCCGGACGCTCACGTCCTTTGGCCCGAAGACCGTGGCTCCGGCATCGAGCAGGCGGTCGATCGCATACGCCGTAATCTCCTCCTCGTGGGCCCGGACGGCGTTCATGCCGAGCGCCTCGAGGTAATCGACCGCCGCGCCAAGCCCGATCTCCTGGGCGATGTTCATCGTTCCCGCCTCGAACTTGTACGGCACCTCGTTCCAGGTCGAGTGGTCGTGGAAGACTTCCTCGATCATGTGCCCCCCGCCCAGGAACGGGTCCATGGCCTCCAGGAGCTCCCTCCGCGCGTACAGCCCGCCCGAGGCCGTGGGCCCAAGCATCTTGTGACCCGAGATCGACAGGAAATCGCAGTCCAGCTCGGTTACCTCGACCGGCACGTGAGGGACGCGCTGGGCCCCGTCCACGCACACCACCGCACCCACGGTGTGGGCCGCTTCGGCGAGCTGGCGGACCGGCGGCAGTGTGCCCAGCGAGTTCGACATTCCCGACATCGAGAGGATCCTCGTTCGCTCGGTGAGCAGCGATCCCAGCTCGGATAGGTCGAGCAGGCCATCGTCGGTGAGCGGGATGTACTTCAGGACGGCGCCGGTGTCGCGTGCAGCCAGCTGCCACGGAACGATGTTGGAGTGGTGCTCGAGGTCCGTGAGGAGGATCTCGTCGCCCTCCTTCAGGAACTTCCGACCCCAGGCGTGGGCCACGAGGTTGATGGACTCCGTGGTGCCTCGGGTGAACACGATGGTGGCCGGGTCGCTCGCCCCGATGAACCGGGCGAGCTTGGCCCGAGCCCCCTCGTACAACTCGGTGGCCTCCTCCGAGAGCATGTAGATCCCCCGGTGGACGTTGGCGTTGTGGCGCTCGTAGAACTCGCGCTCGCACTCGATCACCTGCCGGGGTTTCTGGGAGGTGGCCGCGCTATCGAGGAACACCATGGGCTTGTCGCCAACGGTGCGGGAAAGGATGGGGAAGTCGGCCCGAACCCGGGCCACATCGAGCGCACCCCCCGCGCGTTCCCTCGTCACCGCCATCGCACGTCTCCTCCTCTTATGTCCTCGGCTCGCCGTCCTCCTCGATGCCGAGCTCCTTCCGGACGCCCTCGTAGCCCTTCGCTTCGAGCTCGTGGGCCAGCTCCTCGCCGCCGGACTTCACGATACGCCCGTCAAGCATGACGTGGACGAAATCCGGCGTGATGTGGTTCAGGATCCGCTGGTAGTGGGTGATGAGCAGCACCCCGAGATCCGGCCCGATCAGCTCGGCCAC
>JBOGVI010000305.1:0-2889 GCA_050692695.1 Actinomycetota bacterium | reverse complement strand
CTGGCCGAGCTGCGCGAGTTCATCGACGGGTTCTGGGACGTGCAGCTGTCGGCGCTGAAGCGCGAGGCCGAGGCCGAGGAGAGGAGGGGGCGTGCGGGCTGAGGGGACCGAGGTCATCACCCACGAGGTCAGGATCGAGGCCCGGCCGGAGACCGTCTTCGCGTTCCTCACGGACTCGGACATGATGAGCAAGTGGAAGGGCAGGTCGGCGCAACTCGACCCCCGCCCCGGAGGCGTCTACCGCGTGGACCTGAACGGGCGAGACGTTGTGGTGGGGGAGTTCGTTGAGCTCGATCCGCCCCGGCGCGTCGTGTTCACCTGGGGCTGGGAGGGGAACGACAAGGTGCCTCCCGGCTCGAGCACGGTGGAGGTCACGTTGACGCCCGACGGCGAGGCGACGATCCTGCGACTGGTGCACAGAGACCTTCCGGCCGGCGAGGGCGCCGGGCACGAGGAAGGATGGAACCACTTCCTTCCGCGCCTGGCCATCGCCGCGGCTGGCGGCGACCCCGGCCCCGATCCCGTGGCCGGATGACGGAACGGAAGGAGGCGATCGGATGGGCGCACCGGTGGTGCACTTCGAGGTGAACGGGAAGGACCTGAAGGCCCTTTCCACGTTCTACTCCCAGCTCTTCGGATGGCAGGTCCACGAGGTCATGCCGACCTATGGGCTGGTCCACACCGAAGCGGGGGGCAAGGGGATCGACGGCGGCATCGGAGGCGGCGGAGAATCCGCGGCTCCCGGCGTCGTGTTCTACGCGGAGGTGGACGACCCCCAGAAGTACCTTGAGCAGGCCGAGACCCTCGGGGGCAAAGTCGTGATGCCGGTAACCGAGAGCCCCGAGGTGACGTTCGCCCTGTTCTCGGACCCGGAGGGGCACGTCGTCGGCATCGTGAAGGCCCAGGAGCCGTCCGCGTAACGATGCCCGTGTACGGGACGGCTCGGTTCAGCGTCAAGCCCGAGGCGCTGGACCGGTGCCGGTCCGCCATCGAGGAGTTCGTCTCATACGTCCGCGTGAACGAGCCGGCCACGCAGCTCTACCTCTCGCTCCAGGACCGGGCGGACCCGACGAGGTTCCTCCACGTGATGATCTTCGACGACGAGGCTGCCGAGGACCTACACGCGAACTCGGACGCCGTGAAGCGGTTCACGGAAGTGCTGTACCCGGAGACCGAGGACGGCGTGGCGTTCGATAAGTACACGGCGGTCGGACCGGGCTGAATCTGGAGCTCGCCCGAGATGCGGGACGGCCCCCGGGAGATCCCGAGGGCCGTTCCGTGAGCTGCCGACGAACCGGGGCTACGATCCCGTGTACGAGGCGAGGTACAGGCCGTAGTCGCGGTCGCTGAAGGCGACCACCCGCCTTCCATTCACGAACTTATCGGTGAGCTGGACGCCCCAGAAGTCGTTGCCGCCCTGGTCGATGAACCGGCCGATCTCCGTGATGCCCGTCGCGTCGAACCTGGCCACCCGGATACCACCCGAGTAGTGGGCGAAGTACGCCAGGTCGGCATCCGGCCCCCGGCCGGTGGCCACCTCATGGACGTCCACGTCACCGAACCCCACGGCGAACGTCGGGTCGCTGGCCTCCGAGATGTAGAACTGGTCGATCTCCTGGAGGGTGTTGGCGTCGAGCAGACGAGAGCCGCCCCAGCCGCTGAAGAACGACGTGGCGTCGATCTTCCCGTTGCCGATGTCGCCGATGTCCGGCTCGAGGTCGCCCGGATCATTCAGGGGGTAGGGCACCTTGTAGTCCGGGGTCCGATCGAACAGCAGGTGCATCAGCCGGTGTCCAACGCACAGCCCGGGGATGGTCACCGTGAAGGTGTGGCCCTGGCTCCCGCACAGGGTCGCGTCCGGCTGGGCCCCGGCCCCGGACCCGGCGTGGTGGTTGGCGATGATCACCGCGTCGTACCCCGCGAGTTGGGCCTGCTCGACCTTCTCCGAGAAGAAGCACGCCTCGAAGGGGTTGTTCGGGTCCTCCACCGGCCCCCGCGACAGCATGAGGATTTGATCCTCACCTGGCGCGGTCACCGGATCGAGCACGGTGGCCGGGGGGATCTGCGAGGCGTCGCCCGCAGGACATCCGTACCCGCCGAACACCACCGGCCCGTTCACCCGCTCGTCGGGAAGCGTCGAGATCGGGATGGTCCAGGAGAACTCCTCCGCCGTGTATCCGCCGGCGGCGGGTCCACCCACGACCTCGAAGATCAGCCGGAACGGCGCGAGGTCCTCGTCGGTCCCGATGAACAGTGTCCCGTCCTGGTTCCACTCCCCTTGGTGGGCCTCACCCTCCGGCGGGCACACCGTGGGAAGGTGGGCCTCGCAAGGCGCGTAGTCGAAGTCGTCGACGAACGTTGGGTGCGCCGGGTCGTCGACGTTCAGCAGGACCCAGCCGGCGTCCCAGTAGGAGATCATCGCCAGCCAGTGCCCGCCGATGAACCTGACGTCGAAGTCGTGGCTGGTGGGGAAGTTCCCGAACGCGTTGACGGTGGCGCTCGGCCAGTCCCCGATGCCGGTCTCCGCGATAAGGACCGGGTTGCGGGGGTCGGTGATGTCGAAGAAGTCAAGGTCGTTGGGATCCTCGTCGTTGTCGATGGCGATGGCGTAGGCGCGGTCACCGGGCTGCCAGCCGAAGATGCTGTGCGAGTCGTGGGCCACCGGATCGATGTTCGTCGGGTTCGTGAACGGCCCGTCCGTGTAGTCGCCCCCGTGCTCGGACAACTTGACCGGGTTCAGGGGGTCGGTAACGTCCCAAAGGGTCATCCCGCCGATCCCCCGAGGGCCGCAGCTCTCGTTGCTCACGAGGAGCAGGTCACCGGTGAAGGCCGCCGTCTGAACGTGGATCGCTTGCACTCCTTCGGTGGCGTAGGTGTCCTGGTGGCTCC
>JBOGVI010000304.1:0-4303 GCA_050692695.1 Actinomycetota bacterium | reverse complement strand
TCGCGGCCGGGTCGAGGGGCAGCGAGCCGGTGTCGCCGCTCAGGGTTCCCGTCCCACGGTGGATGAGCGAACGCAGGAAGGGCCACGCCTCCCGATCCGCACGCAGGTCCGCGCTCCCCACGCCCTTCCATGCGAACTCGACAACGAGCCGGGGCCGCTCGCCGGTCGCCACTGCTTCGATGGCCGCGCCGCTTCGCACGTCGGGGTGGGGCCGGCGGAGCCCCACGATGTCGGACAGCGTCGGGGCGATCTGGTTCAGACCGGTGCCGTTCGGCACCGGCACTCTTCCGTCCACCCCCGCTCCCCACAGCGCGATCGGCACGGCAGTGCTCGGGCCGCCCGAGACCGAGGGCCACGGCACCATGACGGCTCCGTCGCCTGCCCGGCTCGAGACGCCGAACGTTCGGGTCACGGCCAGGACGTCGGGCGAACGCCCCTCCCGGAACCCCGCCACGAGGTCGGCCTTCAGGCCGGCCGGGAGAGGGCAGAACGGGATGCGGGCCGGCGCCGGTGCCGGGTCGCACGTCTCCCCGGCGCACAGGGCGCGCAGCACCCCGGCGGGGATGCCCAGCGCGGCGAGCCCAACAAGCAGGACGAAGAGGCGCCGCCCGAACACAGCCGCACCACGCTACCGCATCGTCGCCGACGTTCAGTAGCTGCGCCCCCGAGACCATCCGCTGGCGCCCCGGACTTGTTGCGAGGCGGAATCGCGTGTGGGATTCTCACCGACCATGGTTCGCGGCCCAAGCCTCGCCCGTGTCTTGGCGCTCACGTTCCTCGTGACGGCATGCACCACTTCCCCGGGCGCGTCCACCGGTGATCCGTCGCCCCCGGAGGCCGCTTCATCGCCGGGCGACCAGGTCGGAGCGGCCCAGGCGGGCAGCCTGGCACGGAGGATCTGCTCCGCACCTCGCGAGCTACTGGTCCGGATCTGGAACGGACACCGGGCAGACCGCGGGCCGGAGATCCAGATGGTCCCCATCGAGCCCAACTTCGTGGGGTCCGGCTTGCCGCACGTCGGCCCGTACGACTACATCCAGCGCGTTCCCATGCTCTGGTTCGGACCGGGGTTCATCGCTGCCGTGGGGTCCGTTCGACGCCCGGTTTCGTTGGCCGACGTCGCGCCCACCCAGGCCCGTCTGCTCGACTTCGAGTTCGAAGCGCCCGATGGGGTACCCATGACCGAGGTGCTCGTCCCCGCCTCGGAGCGGCCCGTCCCCCCCAGGCTCGTCGTCACGATGGTCTGGGATGCGGGTGGCCGCGACGTGCTCTCGGCCTGGCCCAACGACTGGCCGTACCTGCGCTCGCTGATCCCTCGGGGCACCTGGTACGAGAACGCCACCGTCGGGTCCTCTCCGAGCAGCACCGCCCAGATCCACACCACCATCGGGACCGGCGCGTTCCCACGGGTGCACGGGCTGGTCGGCCACCGGCTGAGGATCGGGGACCGAACCACGACCCCCTGGGCCTCCGGGCCAGTGTTCATCATCAGGCCGACCCTGGCCGACCTGTTCGACCGGGCGACAACCAACCGATCGCTCGTCGGCCTGGTGGGCACCGTGAGCATCCATCTCGGCATGCTCGGCCACGGGGCCATGTGGGGCGGGGGCGACCGGGACCTCGTGATCCTCCGAGAGAAGCTCGACGCGACGACCCTCGGCGAGGAGGGGTTCGAGTGGAACCTCCCCTCCAAGCTCGAGCCCTTCTACGAGTTCCCCGAGTACGCGAACGAGGTCCCCGGGTTCGACCGGGACGTGAGGGCGATCGATCAGGCCGACAGCAAGCTCGATGGGAAGTGGCGAAGCAACTCCATCGACCAACTGCTCCTGGGGTTCGACACCCCCGCCCGCATCCCCTACCAGAACAGGGTCGTCCAGGACCTGATCACGCGGGAGGGGTTCGGCGCGGACGACGTCCCAGATCTCCTGTACCTGAACTTCAAGGAGATCGACTACATCAGCCACATCTGGACGATGAACAGCCCCGAGATGAAGGACGCTGTGGTGTGGCAGGATGCGGCGCTGCAGGAGTTCGTCCGCTTCCTCGACCGGGAGGTCGGGGAGCGAAAATGGGTGCTCGTGCTCACAGCTGACCACGGGGCACTCCCGGATCCGGAGCTCAGCGGGGGATTCCAGATCTCGACCGGGGCCGTGGCCAGAGCCGTCGAGGCCCGATTCGGCGACTCCGACGGGACGGGCGTTGTCGATCTCATGCAGCTCACCGGGATCTACATGAACACGGGCGAGCTCCGCGGGAACGGCTACACGCTGATGGACGTGGCCGAGTTCTTGATGACGCTCACGAAGGGGGAGACGGGCGAGGCCGGCACGGTCGTTCCGGCCGGAGAGCAAGACGATAAAGTCTTCTCCTTGGCCTTCCCGTCGTCGATCATGCGCGCCCTGCCCTGCCTGCCGGAGGCCCGCCCCTGAAGACGCGCCTCCTCGCGCTGCTGGCGGTCACCGCCCTGATCGCGGTGGCCTGTGAGGCGAGCAGCGCCGATCCCGCCGGCGAGCCCTCCGAGCCGTCCGTGACGCCCCCTGCGGGCGTCCCCGAGGGCTACGAGAAGCTCGAGCACCTCATCTTCATCGTGCAGGAGAACCGGTCGTTCGATCACTACTTCGGCACGTTCCCCGGGGCCCGGGGGATCCCCATGGAGAACGGGAAGCCTGCCGTGTGCAACCCCGACCCCGTCCTGCGTCGCTGCGTGAGGCCCTGGCACGACCCGACCCTGGTGGACGACGCCGGGCCCCACGCCCAACGGGCGTCGGTGAAGGACGTGAACGGCGGCAGGATGGACGGCTTCATCACCACGGCTGTCCAGGGGAAGCCATTCTGCCCCGAGCATCGCTTCGCCCCCCGCTGCGCCCACCTCGTCGGCCCCCGGAACCAGCCGGGGCTGATGGGGTATCACGACGAGCGGGAGATCCCGAACTACTGGGCCTACGCGGAGCGATACGTCCTGCAGGACCGCATGTTCGCGCCGGCCGATTCCTGGACGTTGCCCGCGCACCTCTTCCTGGTCTCGGCGTGGTCGGCCCACTGTGAGGACCCCCGGGACCCGATGAGCTGTGAATCGGATCTCGGGCTCTACGAGGAGTGGCAGATCCAGAAGGAGGGCGCACAGGAGCCCCTGTACGCGTGGACCGACATCACCTGGCTGCTGAGCCGGTTCGGTGTGAGCTGGGCGTACTACGTGGGCCCCGGCACCTGCGTGGAGGAGCCGTGCGAGAAGGGATGGCGGAAGACGGGGACCAACCCGATCCAGAACCCTCTCCCCGGGTTCACCGACGTGCACGAGACCGACCAGCTTGACAACATCAAGGAGCACGCCGAGTACCTCGAGGCCGCCGCCAGCGGGACCTTGCCGTCGGTGTCCTGGATCATGCCGGGGCCGGGGTACAGCGAGCATCCGGCGACCGGGGAGTCGCTTGGAGCGGGCCAGGCTCACGTCACGCGCATGGTGAACGCGGCGATGCAGGGCCCCGACTGGGAGAGCACGGCCATCTTCATCACCTGGGACGATTGGGGCGGCTTCTACGACCACATACCGCCGCCCTGGGTGGACGAGAACGGGTACGGCATCCGCGTCCCGGGCATCATGATCAGCCCGTGGGCCAGGGCGGGCTACATCGACCATCAGGTGCTCACGTTCGACGCGTACCTCAAGCTGATCGAGGACCGGTTCATGGGCGGGGCCCGACTGGACCCGAAGACCGACGGCCGCCCCGACTCCCGCCCCACGGTTCGGGAGGAGGTGGACATCCTGGGCAGCCTGTGGAAGGAGTTCGACTTCACCCAGGAGCCGCTCCCGGCGCTGATCCTCGACCCCTGTCCGTACCCCGACGACGAGTTGTGTGAGCCGAAGGTAGGCGCCCGGATGTTGCCGTGAGGCCGCGGAGGCGGGCGGGGGCCGCGACGATGAGTTCGCGACCAGGCCTGCCCCGGCCGCTGCGACCAACGCACTCCTCCCGGTGAGACGGAAACGCGGGGATCGCCGCCAGTGCGGGCCGTGCGGGCATCCGGGTGCTCTTCCTCAAATGCAGACGAATCAGTTACGAGAAGGGCTTGAGGCAGCCAAGATCCCACAGAGACCATCCTCAGTCAGGCGTCACGGCTGCTGCCCCAAGCGCGTGGGGAAAGCATGCGGGCGTTCCCGCGGGCGTTCCGTCGGGCGATCCCACGAGCGTTGCCCGGTCATCGCCGCTCTCTTCTCGCATCGGGCGAATGCCCAGGTGAGGGGCGACAAAGGGTCGAGTGTCTACCGGTCTGACTCACTACGTCACGTGTGCATGCACACGTGACG
>JBOGVI010000303.1:0-7233 GCA_050692695.1 Actinomycetota bacterium | reverse complement strand
CGACCCACCAGAACTTCGTGCGGTCGATGGCCGCCGGGACGCCTCGCCACACCACCGCCATGTTGATCCCGGCCGCCGCGAGGATCTGCGGCATCTGCCCGACGTGCCCGAACTGATCCGGCAGGTAGCCGATGGGAAGCGGGGTCCCCAGCTCGCCGGCCCGGGCCAGTCCGCGCTCCAGGTTTCGAACGTGCGACTCGCCGGAGACGAGGAACTCGTCCATCTGCGTGACCCATGGGCCGAGGGAGAGCCGGCCTTCGCCGGCAAGTCGCTTCACGTCGTCCTCGCGTTCGGGCCGGACGGTCAGGTAGTCGTCGATCATCGCCGTCTGCCCGTCCAGGTGGAAGTGGGGGAACCCCTGGTCTCCCAGGTCGAGGAGGGTGTCCATCATCGCCAGGAGTCGTTCCAGGAACTCCTCGAATGGCCCGTACCACTCGCGATCCCAGTGGGTGTGAGGGACGAGGGTGATCCGTGTGGGCTCCACGGCGCGACAGTCTCCCACGGGGTCCCTCGGCCACGCGGACGCTCGGGAGGTGGTCTCAGGACCCTTCCGACGTTCGCTCCCGGCGGAGCCTCGAGAACCACGACCGCCACCGCTTCGGTTCTGGCTCCCGCCGCACGACCGGCTTCTGCTGCCGGGTGAGCTCGGTCTCCACCACCTCATGCCGCCTTACGTAGGAGGACACCGTGGCTTGGATCACCGCGGCGGCCGGGAGCGCCATGAACGCGCCGAGGACGCCCGAGATCGCCCCGCCGGCCAGCGCGGCGAAGAACGCGATGGCCGGGTGAAGCTGCATGGTCTGGGCCGTGATCCTCGGGCTGAGGAGGTAGTTCTCAATCTGCTGGTATACGAGAACGTAGATCAGGAAGAACAGCGCTGACCACGGATCCTCGAGCAGGGCCACCAGGAGCGGCACCGCGGCGGCGATGTAGGTCCCCACCACCGGGATGAACTGCGACACCAAGCCCATCCAGAGCGCGAGCGGCAGCGCGAAGGGCACCTGGAACACGGTGAGGGCGATGAACGAGAACCCGGCGGAGAGCGCCGCCAGCAGCAGGCGGGAGTACAGGAACCCGCCGGTCTTGTCGATGGCGATCTCCCAGGCGTCCAGGACCTCCCGCTGGCGTTGCGGCGGAAGCACCGAGCACACGGCCCGCCGGACCCGCGGCCCGTCGGCGACCAGGTAGAAGGTGAACAGCCCGATCGTGAGCATCTGGAACAGCAGGCTCAGCATGAAGGCGCCGACCGAGGCGAGGTTGGAGGCGATCCGGCCCACGGCCTGGTCGGCGTTCGTCACCTGCTCCAGGATCCTCTGGCCGGTGAGCTCGACCCCGAACCACCGCTCGGTGTAGACGCTCGCCTGGTCGAGCCACGTCGGGACGTCGTTCACGAGCTGTTGCACCTGGTTCACGACCAGCGGCACCATCGACGCCACCACCACGAGCAGCAGGAGCGCCAGCCCGAACAGCACCAGCCCCGTGGCAGCCCCCCGGCGCCACCCCCACTTCTTCACGATCCAGTTGACCGCCGGCTCGAGCGCGAACGATAGGAACAGCGCGGCGATCAGCCAGATGATGATGTCCCGCAACCGTCGGAACAGGTTGAAGGCGGCGTAGGCGGCGAAGGCCGATGCCACGATCAGCAGGATCAGCCGGGGGATCCATGGCGGCATCCGGCTGGGGTCGCGCGCGAGCTGTGACTCGCCGTCGTGCGGGACCGGCGGTTCCTTGATGTCCGTGGTGGCCACGCGGATCGTCTCCGGTCGGTCGGCCTTCAAGGAGGGTATCGGCCGCGGAGCGTTCTTTCCAGCCCCTCATCCGGCGACATGTATGTGCCGAGCCCCGGCTACGATGGGCGTATGCGCGAGGAAGCACGGGGGAAGACCGGCCGGCCCACCGAGAAGCGGAACAAGCCCAAGCGTCCGCGCGACGAGCTCGGCCGGCCCCAGCCATGGGAGGCCGAGAACCGGCTCCACCTCGAGGACTTCGACGGCCTCCCCGTGGAGGAGAACCACCGGCTGGGGCGGGAGCACTTCAACGCCGGCCGGTTCTTCCCGGCGCACGAGGCCTGGGAGACGGCCTGGAAGCAGTCCCGGGACACCGCCGACGCCGAGTTCTTCAAGGGGCTCTCCCAGCTCGGCGCGGGATACGTCCACCTGCTCCGAGGGAACCGCCACGGCACCATCCGGCTGCTCCGGCGGGCGGCCGAGCGGATCACCCGGTACCCCGTCGGGCACCTCGGCGTGGACACCGTGGAGGTGACCCGGCGGGCTCGTGCGGACGCCCTGGCCCTCGAGGGGGGAGACATCGAGCCTGGCAGGGGCGCAGCCTTCGCCGCTCCGAAGGTCTGAGCCCAGTTGACTGTCCGGCCCCGGGCTGCGCACCATTGGGCCCTGATGGCGACCGGAACCCAGGGCGAATCGACCAACGGGTCCCCGGGCGAGATGCAGTGGAAGGGACGGACCGGCCCCTTCACGATCTTCGTGGACCCCGGTGTGTTCGCGCCTACCCACACCAGCCGGACCATCGCCGAGGCCCTGGAGATCGAGCCCGGCGACACCGTGATCGACGTGGGGTGCGGCAGCGGAGTCCTGTCCTTCGTGGCGGCCCGGCTGGGCGCGCAACGGGTCATCGGGTGCGACCTGTCGGCCCCTGCGGTGGACGTGGCCCGGGAGAACGCCAGGCGCCTCGACCTGGAGGGTCGGGTGGAGTTCCGGGTGGGGAACCTGCTCGAGCCGGTCCGGGGCATCCAGGCCGACGTGATCATCGGCGACGTCTCCGGGATCCCGGACGAGATCGCCCAGGTGTCCGGATGGTTCCCGGACGGGCGGGCCGGAGGCCCCACCGGAGCCGAGCTCCCCGCGGCCATGCTGGAGAGCATCCGGGAGAACGACAGCCTGGCCACCGGAGGGCGGCTGTACCTTCCGACCGGCACGATCCAGGCCGAGAACCGGATCCTGGACGTTGCTCGGAGGATATTCGGGGCCGCCAACCTCCAGGCCCTCCTGTCCCGTGAGTTTCCCCTTCCCGACGTCGTCGCGAGGTCCAAGGCGGTGGCCCGGATGATGAAGGAGGGCATCCTCGATCTCCACGCCAGGGGCAGCCGGCTCCTGTGGCGTCTCCAGGTGTGGCGGTGCGTCCAGCCCCCAGCTCCGGGCCGGGAGAGCATCGGGGTCTAGCCGGACCTGCCGTCCGGCCCCTCGTCCGGCTCGATCTCAACAACCGCCTTCACCAGATACCCGGCATCCCGGAGGCGTCGGCCGCCACCTCGGTCGATGGCCAGGACCACGAGCCCGATCGCGCAGCCTTTTGCCTCCAGGGCCCGGGCGGCCTTCAGCACCTGGTGCCCAGTAGTGGAGACGTCCTCGACGAGCGCGACGCGCGCCCCCGCCGGTGCATGGCCCTCGACCTGCGACTTCGTCCCGTACGTCTTGGGCTCCTTGCGAACGACGGCGATCGGAAGGTGCGCTTGGAGCGCCACCGCCGCCACCAGTAGCGTCGCGGCACCCTCCGGCGCCGCGAGGTGCGTGACGCCCTCCGGCAGCAGCCCCGCCACCGCGTGCGCCAAATCCTTGAGCAGCGGCGGATCGGTGAGGAACCGGAACTTGTCGAAGTAGACCGACGAGCGCTTCCCGGAGGAAAGGACGAAGTCCCCGCGGAGCTCCGAGGCCACCAGGAGTCGCTGCGCGAGGTCGTCGGCCACGGCGGGTAGCATAGGCGGCCGATGGGCCTGTACCGGGCCGCCGCCCGACCCCTGTTCTTCGCGCTCCCTGCGGAGGCCGCCCATCGGATCGTCCATCGGGCGCTCTCGTTGCCGGTCCCGTGGGAGCGGATCGGCGGGGCCGTGGATGATCCCTCGCTTCGCGTGACCCTGGCCGGCATCGGGCTCCGCAACCAGGTGGGGCTGGCCGCCGGGTTTGACAAGGCGTGCCGCCACCTCGACGCGCTGGGGCGCATCGGCTTCGGGTACGTGGTGGGTGGGACCATCACCCGCCATCCCCGCGAGGGCAATTCGAAGCCACGCATCGTCCGCTACGCTGGCCGGGCCTCGATGACGAACGCCATGGGGCTGCCGAACCCGGGCGCGGAAGGGGCGGCACGAAACCTGGCCCGAACGCCGAGGACGGCGCCGCGGTTCGCCAGCATCGCCGACGAGGACCGACGAGACGTCGTCGCCACCCACGCCATCCTCGAGCCGCACGTGGACGGGATCGAGCTCAACGCGAGCTGTCCCAACGTCTCGTGGGGCCGGGACCGGGACAACGAGGCCCACCTCGCTGCGCTCCTGCGGGACCTGGGGGCTCGCAGGACGAAGCCGCTGTTCGTCAAGCTACCGCCGTTCCGCACCGAGGTCGAGCGAGAGGTCGTGCTGGCCCTTGCCCGGATCGCCCAGGAGGGCGGCGCGGACGGGCTCACGTGCTCGAACACGCGACCGGTGGCCGACCGGCGTCTCGCCACCGGGACCGGGGGGCTGTCCGGCCGGGACCTGTTCGAGGACACCGTGCGCATCGTGGGCGAGGCCCGTCGGGCGGCCGGCGGCGCGATGCCCCTCAACGCGTGCGGAGGCGTGTTCACCGCGGCCGACGCCCTGGCGTGCATCGAGGCCGGGGCGACAACGGTGCAGGTCTACACCGGGATCGTGTACCTGGGCCCGCGGATCGTTCGGGACATGACCGCCGGCCTAGCGGCGGCGATCGGTGAGCGGAACACGGACCTTCGTAGGATGGCCGGTACCGCGACGGCCGACGCCTAGGCTCGACCGGCTGCCTTGCCCGCACGCCGGTTCCCGGGCAAGATGGCACGCGTCCCGTACCACGCCGGAGGGCTATTGGCGCAACCCCAGGCCGAGGTGAGCGACGTCCGGACTCCCCCGAGGGTCCAGGTCGCCGTCCGCATGGAGGGCATCCGGAAGCGGTTCGGCGATGTGGTCGCCGTCGACGGCATCGAGCTCGAGGTCCTGGAGGGCGAGTTCTTCTCCATGCTCGGCCCCTCGGGCTCGGGCAAAACGACGTGCCTTCGGATGATCGCCGGCTTCGAAGCGCCAACGGAGGGCCGGGTGTTGCTCGATGGCAAAGACGTGACGGGCCTTGCTCCCTACGAGCGCGACGTGAACACGGTGTTCCAGGACTACGCGCTGTTCCCGCACATGACTGTGGGGGAAAACGTCGAGTACGGGATGAAGGTGAGGAGGGTCCCGAAGGACGAGCGTCACGACCGGGTGACCGACGCGATGCGGATGGTCCGGCTGGAGGGCTTCGAGCGTCGAAAGCCCGCCCAGCTCTCCGGGGGCCAGCGCCAACGGGTGGCCCTGGCCCGGGCCATGGTGAACCGCCCCAAGGTGCTCCTGCTGGACGAGCCCCTCGGCGCCCTCGACCTGAAGCTCCGCCAGGCCATGCAGATCGAGCTGAAGCAGATCCAGCAGCGGGTGGGGCTCACCTTCATCTACGTGACCCACGACCAGGAGGAGGCGCTCACGATGAGCGACCGCCTCGCCGTGTTCAACCACGGGAGGATCGAACAGGTCGGCACGCCGGCCGAGGTCTACGAGCGGCCTGCCACCGGGTTCGTGGCCGGGTTCGTCGGGATCTCGAACGTCCTGGAGGGCGAGGCAGCGAGGTCGGTGACCGGGTCCCCAGACGCGTTCACCATCCGGCCGGAGAAGATCCACCTGGCGGGCTCGGACGCGCCGCTGGGACCGGACCAGTGCACGGCAACCGGGCATGTGAGCGAGGTCGTCTACCTTGGTGCCCTCACCAGGTACATCGTCTCACTCGACGTGGGCGGGGAGCTGGTCGTGGTCCAGCAGAACCTCTCCACGTCGTCGATGGAGGCGCTCCAGGTCCGGGGGCAGGCCGTCCGGCTCGTCTGGAGCAGGCACAACAACCGTCCGGTCGAGCAGGCCGGAGGTGCAGAGGGGTCGCAGGACCCGGAGGAGGCGGACGCATGAGGAAACGGTTGCGACTCTTGGCGCTCCTCGCGGTCGTCGCGCTGGTGGCCGCCGCGTGCGGCGAGGAGGGCGAGGACGGCGAGGGCCGAGCCGGTCCGGTCACCGAGATCGGCGAGAGCGAAGGCCAGGTCAACATCATCGCCTGGGCCGGGTACATCGAGGACGGCTCCACCGACCCCAACTACGACTGGGTGACCGGGTTCGAGGAGGAGTCCGGCTGCCGGGTCAACGTGAAGGTCGCCAACACCTCCGACGAGATGGTGGCGCTGATGCAGGAAGGGGCCGGCCAGTTCGATCTGGTGACGGCCTCGGGCGACGCCAGCCTCCGGCTCATCCAGGGCAACACCGTGCAGGAGGTCAATATCGACCTCATCCCGAGCTACGGCACGGTCGACGAGCGGCTTCAGAACGCGCCGTGGCACACGGTCGACACGGACGGCGACGGCGAGGCCGAGCATTACGGGGTGCCTTACCAGTGGGGGTCGAACGTCCTTCTGTACAACGACCGCTCATTCGGGGGTGAGGCCCCGACCAGCTGGAGCGTCGTGTTCGAGGAGACGACCCTTCCGGACGGAAGGACGAACGTGGGACGGGTGCAGGCCTACGACGGGGCGATCTACATCGCCGATGCGGCCCTGTACCTCATGCGGCACCAGCCCGGGTTGGGAATCACGGATCCCTACGCCCTGACGCGAGAGCAATTCACCGCGGCGCTGGACTTGCTGAGGCAGCAGCGCGAGCTGGTCGGTCGGTACTGGCACGACGCATTCGTGCAGATCGACGACTTCGCGAATGGCGAGGCCGTGGCGAGCTCCTCCTGGCCGTTCCAGGTGAACGTCCTGGCCGCCGAGAACCCGGCGTTCAAGAGCGTGGTCCCCGAGGAGGGAGCCACCGGCTGGGCGGACACCACGATGATGCACGCCCAAGCGCCGAATCCGAACTGTGCCTACAAGTGGATGGAATGGTCGCTGAACCCCAAGCTCCAGGGTGACCTGGCGTCGTGGTTCGGTTCGGTTCCGGCCGCACCATCGGCCTGCGAAGGCAACGAGCTCCTCGGCCCGGACGGCTGCGGGATCAACGGCATCGACAACTTCGAGAACATCTTCTTCTGGAAGACCCCGCAGTCCGACTGCTTCGACGACGATGCGGCGACGGAGTGTGTGCCCTACCACGAATGGGTCACGAACTATGTCGCGGTGATCGGCGGACGTTGATCGGCCACACCACGATCGATGCACGGAGATGGGGCCCGCCCGGGCCCCATCTCTCCGCGTGGGGTCGCGAAA
>JBOGVI010000302.1:0-1922 GCA_050692695.1 Actinomycetota bacterium | reverse complement strand
GCCAGGATCTGCCCGATGAGCGGGGTGAACTTGAAGCCGTGGCCGCTGCACGGCGACCCGATCACGAGCGAGCCTCGCCGGTCCAGGACGAAGTGCTCATCCGGCGTGTTCGTGTACAGGCAGGTGTCGGTTACCCCGGTGGCCCGGTTCGGCGCGAACCGGGATGTCGCGTACTCGGTGACCGCCGCCACGCGGACGGGATCCGGGTCGAAGGTCCGCGCATCGGGGTCGATGGGCGGACCGGACATGTGGAGGGCCACCTTGAAGTGCCCCGGCTCCTCGGGATTCGGCACGACGTACGGGGTCCGGACCCGGTCGGCCGTCCAGTCGATCACCGTCGGGAGCGGTGACGGCTCGTCCAGGACGAAGTAGGTGACCTGCTCGAAGCTCGGTGCGAGTGGGAGCGAGACGCCGGCGTCGGCCAAGAGCGACCCGGCCCACGGCCCCGCCGTCACCACGGCGACGGGCGCTCGGTAGGTGGCGCCGTCGGTGTTCACCTCGACCGCCGAGCCGGCGGGGGCGATCCGCTCCACCTTGGTGTTCTCCACCACGGTGGCGCCGCCCTCCGCAGCCAGCCGGGCCTGGGCCCGGACGGTCCGCTCGGCCATGCACACCCCCCCGTCCTCCTGGACGAAGATCTCCATGTCGGGCTCGAAGCGAAGGGCGGGCCAACGCTCTCGCACGGCCTCCGGCTTCAGGTACTCGAAGGGCTCGCCGGCGGCCTCCAGGGCCTCGGCCGTCTCCCGGCCGTCCTCCCCGACGTCAAGGCCCGCCGTCGTGACGAGGAGCCGTTCATCGGAGCGGGCCTCGAGCTGCCGCCACTCCTCCAGCGCGAGACGCGCCATCCGCACGTAGTCCGGGTGGTCGTAGGAGACGCGGAAGATCCGGGTGGGCCCGCCGGAGCTGCCCCGGGCGTGGCCGATCTCGAACCGCTCCAGGAGCAGGACGCTCCGGTCACGTTCCGTGAGCGAACGCGCGGCGGCGGTCCCCATGGCACCGCCGCCCACCACGATGACGTCGAAGTCCTCTCGCACGGCGGCTGAGCTTAGTCGAGACGCACGGTCTCGATCCGGGCCGGGCCGAGCGTCACGGCCCGCCCGTCCACCTGCACCCGGACCGGCCGGTCCGCGTGCGGGTTCCACAGGCGAACCTCGGCCGGTCCGTCCGTCCGGCGAACGTTCGACAAGACGGCTTCGCCCTCGACCGACAGGAGCGTTCCCGTTGAAGGCAGGAACCCGCACCCTTCGGCTAGGACCTCGAGGAGCGGCAGGGCGAACCGCTCCCAGCTCGGCATGAGCTCGTCGGGGCGGGCCTTCGGGTTCAGGCCGATCGCGAACCCGGTCGTGCCGATCATCTGCGCGTCGGGGGTCGGCACGTCGGGCCCGGCGGCGAAGGGCCGTGTCGCCAGGTGCTCCCGGCTGATGGTCCCCACGCATCGCAGGAGCGTGATGGCGAGCTCGCCGGGTACGACCTCGTACTCGAAGACCCCCTCTCCGTACGCGGCGACGCCGCCGGCCAGGACCACGTGCCGCGCCGGCCACGTCGGCGATGGGGCCTCGAGGGCGCTGCCCTCGGACACGAGCCCCCGTTCGACGAGCTCGAAGGGCGAGCCGGCGACTGAGCCGGAGGCCCATGGGGGCAGCCGGACGTGAAGGCGGAGCCGGTGATCGGGCCCCCGGTTGTCGATCTCGCCATTCAGCCGGAGGAACGCCTCGCCCTCGCGGCGCGCGACGCGCACGTGCGCTCGAAGCCCGTCGTCGAAGACGGCGTCTGCCGTCCCGGCGGCGACGGTCCACACCGGCTCCCTCGCCTGCTGCCCATCTTCGGTGGGGCAGAAGTTGTAGAGGTCGCCGATGTCCGGTTCGTCCCGGAGGGTGAAGGCGATCCCGTCGGCGAGGACCCAGCCGTCGGGGGCCTCGACC
>JBOGVI010000301.1:0-5990 GCA_050692695.1 Actinomycetota bacterium | reverse complement strand
CGCCGATGGCCTCGATGAGCCCCATCTCCTCGGCCAGCGGGATGAAGTCGCCCGGGGGAACCAGGCCGCCGTTCGGGTCGGCCCACCGAATCAGGGCCTCTACCGCGACCATCTCGCCTTCCGACAGATCGACGACCGGCTGGTAGTGGAGCGTCCAGTTCCGGTTCTCCACGGCCTTTCGAAGGCGCGTGGTGAGCGAAAGCCGGCCCAGGGCATCCTCGCTGTGTCTCGTGTGCAGGAGGTATCCGCCGGGAGCCGCCTTCCTGCTCTGGTACATCGCGGCGTCGGCGTTCTTCAACAGCGCGGCGGCGTCGTCGGCGTCGTGCGGGAACATGCTGATGCCGATGCTGGCCGACACGTAGAGCTCGGTGCCCGCGACGTCGAACGGCGCTTTCAGCGACTCGTGGACGCGAGCGGCGACGGATTCCACGACCAAGGCCGCGCCGTCCGTGCCCTCGAAGCCCGGGGACGTGGGGCCCGCCTCGATGTCGGCCAGGAGGAGCAAGAACTCATCGCCGCCCTGCCGGGCGACCAGGTCGGTCTCGCGGGTGGCCTCGCGCAACCGGTAGGCCACGGCGCGAAGCAGCTCGTCGCCGGCCTCGTACCCGAGGCTCTCGTTCACCAGCTTGAAGTCGTCGACATCGATGCAGAGCGCCGCGACGAACAGTCCGTGTCGGCGGGCCCGGGCCATGCCGAGCTCCAGCAGTTCCTCGAACATCGTCCGGTTGGGAAGGCCGGTCAGGTTGTCGTGGTAGGCGAGGTACGCCACGCGCTCCTCGGCGTTCTTGCGCTCGGTGATGTCGAACATCACGCCGTGGATGAACGCGGGGTTACCCCGGCCGTCGTGGATGACGACGGCGCTGTCGCGGAACCAGACCACCCGGCCGTCTCTGGCCACCAAGCGGTACTCGAAGGTGAAGGGCTCGCCGGCCTCGCGTCCGTGGAGGTACGCGTTGAGGGCGGAGTCCTTGTCCTCCGGATGGAGCTGCTTGAACCAGAGGTCGGGGTCGGCGATGTATTCCTCCGGCGTGATCCCGAGCAGCTCGTCGATCTGCGGGCTCACATACGTGGTGGTCATGCTCTCGTCGACGACGTCGGTGTAGACGATCGCCGGGATCTGCTCCACCAGGGCCCGGTACCTCGCGTTGGCCTCGTTCAGCTCTTCGGTCGTGCGCCGAAGCACGCCGGTAAGCGTCTGGAGGGCCCGGAGCCCCCCTTCGGGCAGGGCGTCGGGTTTCGAGAGCAGGTCGCGGACCGCGTCCAACGCCGAGAAGCGCGCGTCGGGGGCTGATCGGTTCGAGTCATCCAGCACGAGAAGCGATAGCCCCTTCTGTCGGGTTCGCTATCCCTATCGGCCCCCGGGCGCCACCGCCTTGAGTGGCAAAGGACGTCCTCCACCGGGGGGAGGGATCGCCGAAGGACGAGGGCCGGGCCCTCGAGGGGACCGGCCCTGGGATGGCGTCGGGACGGCCGCCTACTCGACGGTGAAGGCGACCCGCATGCCCTCCTGGTAGTGGGCCTCCTGCTCGTCCTCGTCCCAGATGTTGCAGATCAGTACATAGTTGCCCGACTCCAGCTCGACCGTGACGCTCTGCGTTTCCCCAACGGGGATGTCCTCGATCTCGTCGATCAGCTCGAGGCCCTCGCCCGCCTCGTCGACGGCGCCGTTCTCGTCCACCGGGAGCTGGTCTGGTGCCAGGTCGGTCCTGAAGATGACGAACTCGTGGACGTCGTCGGGACCCTCGTTCGTGGCCTCGAAGGTCACCTCGCCGGCCTCCACCGACGACTCGGCCGGGATCACGGCGAACTCCTGGAGGGTCACCCCCACCGTGCCCCCACCCCCGCCACAGGACGTGCCGACGAGGAGCACGGCTGCCATCGTCGGAACCATCCATCGACGAGTCCGATGAACCATGGTCGTCCTCCTTCCGGGAAAGGACCCGAATCTCCTGATCGACGCGAAGTGTAGGTTGGGGGGTCCGCGATTCGGACGGTCGATGACGAAGACCTCATGGAACCGTCATCTGGCGTTCAGGTCCGAGGCACGGGGCCGAATGACGGTTCCGTCATCTGGCTGTTCGCCCGGACTGCTGGCGCCTAGGATTCCGGTCATGGCACGCGTCCTACTCGTGGACGACGAGCGGAGGATCGTGAGCTTCGTGTCACGGGCTCTATCGGCTGAGGGCTTCGAAGTCGACAGCGCTCTCGACGGGATCCGGGGGCTCGAGCTCGCTCGGACCGGCCGCTACGAGCTGGTCGTGCTCGACCTCCTCCTGCCCGGGCAGGACGGTGTCTCGGTTCTTCGGAACCTCATGGAATCCCGGCCTGACCAGCGGGTGTTGATCCTCTCGGCGCTGTCGGACGTGGACAGCAAGGTGCGGTGCCTGCAGCTCGGGGCCTCCGACTACCTGCCGAAACCCTTCTCCCTGGCCGAGTTGCTCGCCCGCATCCGAGCCCGGCTGCGCCAGCCGGCCTCGGGTCCCGACGAGCGTTTCCTCAACGTGGGCACCGTCCGGCTGGACCTCATGCGGAGGATGGCCGACGCAGGAGGTTGCCCCGTGGCCCTGAGCCAGCGGGAATTCCTGGTCCTCCAGCACCTCATGCTGAAGCGCGGTGAGGTGTGCAGCCGTCAGCAGCTGCTCGCAGATGTATGGGGGTATTCGTTCGACCCGGGGAGCAATGTGGTGGACGTCTGCGTGGGGCGGCTCCGGGCCAAGCTCGGGCCCGACGTCATCGAGACGGTTCGAAGTGTCGGGTATCGCATCCAAGCTCCGTAGTCACTGGGTCGAGGTGGCCTGGGGGGCCTTCGCCGCGGCCAACGTGGCAGTCATCGTGCTGCTCACGCGGTGGGAGACGATCCCCTTCCACTTGGTGTGGGTGAGCCTCGCGCTGGTGTATGGGTTCCGCGTGTGGCGGCTCCGCACGACCGTGGAGGTCCTGCTCGTCATCGTGGTGGTGACCGGGGGGGCGCTGGTCTGGACGGTCACGCGGGGCCACGAGAGTCTGGACGAGTTGGCCGAGGTCCCCCTCATGGCGGCCATGTTCGTTGCGATGGTGTGGCATGCGCGCCGCCGCCAGGCTGCCGCCGAGGAGGCAAGGCGACTGGCCGAGAACGAGCATCGGCTGCTGGAGCGGCAGCGCGAATTCATCCGCGATGCGTCCCACGAGCTGCGCACCCCCATCACCGTGGCTCGGGGTCACGCCGAGCTGATCCGGGCCGAGAGCCTGGGGACGCAGGCGGGTGAGGACATCGGCGTCGTGCTCGATGAGCTGGAGCGGCTGGAGAGGTTGTCTGAGCGGCTGCTCATCCTGGCAGCGGCCGAACATCCCGGCTTCCTGGCCGTCGCCCCGGTGCAGATCGAGCCCCTTGTCGTCGGCACGGCCCATCGCTGGGAGCCGACCGCCAGTCGGGAGTGGCTAGTCGATGTCGCGTCGGACGGGTCCCTCCAGGCCGATCGGGAGCGCCTCGCCATCGCCCTGGACGCGTTGATCGAGAACGCGGTGAAGGCTACCGATGAGGGCGAACGCATCCGCATCGCCGCGTGGGCCGCCGAGGGGTCCCTGGTCCTGGAGGTTGCCGACGCGGGAGTGGGGATCGAGCGGGGCCAGCTGCCCCGGATCTTCGATCGTTTCAGTCGGCTCGACCCCGGCCGCGCGCGCGGGAAAGGGGGGACTGGCCTCGGCCTGGCCATCGTCAAGGCCATCGCGGAGGCCCACGGCGGCTCGGTCTCGGCGGACAGTGAACCGGGCCGAGGGGCGACGTTCCGGATCCATCTGCCCGGCTTCCGGTCCGTTGGGGCGCGAGCCCAGGAGCTCCAGGATCGAGGGGTCCGCGCCTCGACCCTCGGGCCGTAGCCGCGGGTCCGACGTCAGCAGGTGTGCTCGTCCGGCAGGAGTGGGCGGAGGATCAGCCCGTAGCGCTCGCCGTCGCTCCTCCACGGCGTGAGCTGGTTCGCCAGCCGAGCGTCGGGCAGCAGCTTCGCCAGATCCGCGCCGCCCACCACGCCGCACCGGAAATCGGAGAACGTCGGATCGGGACGGCCGAAGGCCGACAGCGGCTCCAGTGGCCAGTCGATTGGGTTCTGCTCCAGCCCGGGCTCCGGAGATGCCGAGTACGGCCGGACGAGGACGCGGATCTCGTCGAACTCGAACGGGACCTGGTCGCCCACCGAACCGGTCGGCAGCCAGCTCGCGAGGTCGGTCAGCCTCCCCTGGAAGGCCGCAAGCGTCGCGCGGGCCGCCGTGTCCGCGCCCTGGCACGCGCCCTCGCTCACGCCAAGCGCGTAGGCGCTCACGACGTGCTTCGTCCCGCCTGCGTACAGCGTGAACGTGGTGGTGGGGGCGTCGGAGATGCACCGGTAGTCGTAACTGCGGTCGGGCCCCA
This sequence comes from Actinomycetota bacterium, assembly GCA_050692695.1. Lineage (GTDB taxonomy): Bacteria > Actinomycetota > UBA4738 > UBA4738 > HRBIN12 > AC-69. Next base: position 1,606 of record JBOGVI010000301.1, on the reverse strand, counting down.
TGAGGCCCGATTCTCGGGCCGCCTCCACGATGGCCTGCACGCCGTCCTCGGTGAGGGTCTGTACCTGGAGGCTGGGGAGGGCCGGTCCGGGATAGATCTCGATCTGCGGACCCTCCGTGATGAGGCGCCCGTCGCCGAACAGCGACCACTGCGGGAACTGAGCGAGTGCGTACTCGACGGGCACGAACCCGCCGCCGATGTCCATCCGCAGCACCAGCTCGTTCGGCCCGGTGGGATGCTCGATGCCGCCGTCGTCGCCGGCGTCCGTCAGGCGTGCGCACCCCACGGCCAGCAGGGTGAGCGCCAGGAGCGGGACGAGCAGCGTGCGGTTCCTCATGGTCGGTTCCTCCATCATCCGTGGTGATCGGCGGTTCGACGACCAAGGGGGGCCCGAAGGTTCCGGGTTCGGTCTGGATCCGTGCCTGCCCGGAGGCGATAGGCTGCCGGACGATGGGCGGGACGATGCGGGCGCTCCGCAAGATGCGCCCCGGGCCGGGGGCCGAGCTCGACGAGGTGCTGGTCCCCCGCCCGGAGGAGGGCGAGGTCCTGGTCCGGGTGCATGCGGCCTCCGTCTGCGGCACCGACCTCCACATCTACGAGTGGAACGAGTGGGCCGCCGCGCGCATCCAGCGCACCCCCATGACGTTCGGGCACGAGGTGGCGGGGACCGTCGAGGCCGTGGGGCCGGAGGTGCACCATATCCAGCCGGGCGCCTTCGTGGCCGCCGAGACCCACATCGCCTGCGGCCACTGCTCCACGTGCCGGACGGGCCGGGCCCACATCTGCGAGAACCTCAGGATCCTGGGGGTGGACACCGACGGCGCGTTCGCCGGGTACGTGGTCATCCCCGCCCAGAACGCGTGGATCGTGGGGGAGGGCATCGACCCCGACGTGGCCTCGATCATGGAGCCTTTCGGGAACGCCGTGCACGCTACGTTCGGCACGGAGGGAGGCGAGGACCTGGCCACCAACCCGGTGGCGGTGATCGGATGCGGCCCCATCGGGCTGTTCTCGGTGGGGATCGCTCGGGCCGCCGGCGCCTGGAAGGTCATCGCCATCGAGCCGAACGACGAGCGGCGAGCCCTGGCGGCCAAGATGGGGGCGGACCTCCTGGTCGACCCGAAGGCAGAGGACCCCGTCCGGGCGGTGCTGGATGCCACCAACGGGACGGGGGCCGAGGTCGTGCTGGAGATGTCGGGCAACGCGACGGCCATCGACCAGGGCACGCGGATGCTGGCCCGAGGCGGCCGGATGTCGCTGCTCGGGCTCCCCGACCGGCCGGTCACGCTGGACCTTGCCGATCAGGTCATCTTCAAGGAGGCCCGCCTTCAGGGCATCACCGGGCGGGAGATGTTCCGGACCTGGCAGCAGACGACCACGCTGCTCTCCACCGGGCGGGTGGACGTGTCCCCCGTGATCACCCATCGGTTCCCGCTCGATCGGTTCGAGGAGGCCTTCAAGATCGCCGGGTCGGGCCTCGCGGCGAAGGTGATCATGTTCCCGCGCGACTAGAGATACCCGGCGGAGCCGGTCGTGGACTCGGGCGAGGCGGTGCGCTCGGCCGCCTGGGACTCGACGCGGAACGAGAGCGTCTTGAGGTCGACCC
>JBOGVI010000300.1:0-7794 GCA_050692695.1 Actinomycetota bacterium | reverse complement strand
GCGTTACATCGTCGTCTCGGATATCCACCCACTTCACCGTGGCGCCCGAATCCTCCGCGGCCATGACCCACGGGCGGATGTTGGCGTCGTGGTCCAGCGTGGTGACCACGACCTCATCGCCGGGGCGGAGGGTCCGGGCCATGGAGCGGGACACGGCGAACAACAACGTCGTGGCGTTCGGGCCGAACACGACCTCACTCGGGTGGCACCCGATCAGGTCCGCCCCCGCCCGGTGGGCCTCCTCGATCAGGCGGTCGGTCTCGGCGCTCGTCGGGAAGGCCCCGTGGGCGTTGGCGTTGCTGGTCCGAAGATAGGAGGCCATGGCTTCGATCACTGAGTCGGGACCTGTGAGCCGCCTGGGGCGTCGGCGAACACGCAGGTGCGGCCGTCGAGCGTGCGCGCGAGGCCGGGGAACCGGTCGCGGAGCGGCGTGAGGTCGGAAGCCGCCATCGCCGCATACCCTCGCGCACCCGACGAGCCGCTGGCAACCGGGACGGTCGGGCCCTAGGGGACGTCCCAGCCGGGCGGAAGCTCGGCGATCGGCCAGGACGGGTCCGGACGCCACCCAGTCCAATCGCGGTCGAACGGCGGCTCGCGGTCGAGGAGACGGCGAACCGCCCGCTCGCCTTCCGCGCGGAAGGCCATGGCCTCGTCGGGACCGAAGATCCCGTGCCGGACCGCCGCCTCTAGTTCGCCCTCGTCCTTCCAGCGCCAGGATCCGTCCGGCTCGACGATCGCGTCGAGCACGTGATCGACGGTGTCGAACCCGATGGCCGTGCGCCGCAACGGATCCTGGAGGTTTGCGTACCAATGACGGACGGACCAGTCGGGGTGGAACATCAGCAGGACGGCGTGGGCCACGCCGGGCCAGGCCCACGACAGGATCGGCCCTCGCAGCCAGACGCGCGCCGCAAGCTCCCAGTCGCCGCCATCCGGGATACGCAGCAGCTCGCCCCCGCGAGCGGCGGCCCACCACCGCACGCCATCGGGCAGGTAGAAGGTCGATCCGGCGTCGGCGTCTTTCACGACCACCTCAGGGCGGGCCGACCACACGTTGCCCCGCCAGAGTTCCCGCAGGACGACGACGTCGCCGGCGCTCCACCGCCGCTCGGTCGGCACCGTCAGGCCAGGCGCGCCGCGAAGGCCTGGTCGGCCGACGTGAGGAGCGCCTCGGACCTGGTTCGCAGGGAGTCGACCTCGGCCCGCATCGCTGCAACGCGCTCGGCGTTCCTCATCCCGGCGGCGTTGATCTCCACGTTGTAGATGGCGCACCGGGCGGCGGCGTAAAGCAGCTGCGCGGCGGACACGCCGTCCGAGGCGGCGTTCACGTTGCCGATATCGGTGGCCTGCCAGGCCAGGTCCATCAGGGCCACGGCCTGCCGAACCGCCTCGAGCGGCACCTCCGCAGCGGCCTCGTACCCCCGCTGGATGGCGGCCGCCCGTTCCGCCTTCTGCTGGTCCGTGCTCTTCGGCATCTTGAAGGCCGCCATCACCTGTTCGAAGGCGGTTGCGTCGCGGTCGGCGAGGACCAGGAACGCCGTTCGGGCCTCCCGCGCCTGCGGCGCGATCTCGCGCATCCGGTCCCACGCCTCCTCGTAGTTCTTCTTGTCGATGGTTAGGCCGCACACCATCTCGATGAGGGCCGCCCCGGCCGCCCCGGCCAGGGCCGCCACGACGCCGCCTCCAGGGGTGGGGGAGTCGGAGGCCAGCGCCTCCAGGAACCGGTCGATCCGCTGCCCGCCGATCGGGTCCGCAGCTCCCTCGGCCCGGCTCACCAGCCGCTCCAGGATCTGTTCGTCCGCATCGAATCCCTCCAATCGCAGGTCGGCGATGTCGTGGTCGGAGATGGCGGCCTGCGGGACCAAGCCGACGATCTCGGACGCGAGCACATCGATGCCGCGCTTCTCCGCCTCCGTCTGCACGGCGTCGAAGGCCGCGCGCAACCCGGTCACCTCGTGGTCGACGAGGTTCATCGAGACCGTGACGCAGCCCCGCTCGGGGACGAAGAAGCCGATGGCCCGGACGGCCGGGAGCCCCCCCGAGGACTCCCGCACCGCCTTCGCGATCTCCTTTGCGGCCTCTTCGTCGGTGCCGGACAGGTACGTGTTGAAGGCGATCAGCGGCTTGCGGGCCCCCACGGCGGTGGCGCCGGCCCTGCCGATCTCGTGCGGCCCGAAGTCGGGGAGTCGCTCGCCCCTGGCCACCGCCTCCCTCAGACCCTCGAGCTCGCCCTTTCGGACCTCGGCCAGGCTGTGCCGCTCGGGCACCAGTGCGGCGCGGTCGTACAGGTACACGGGGAGGTTCAGAACCTCGGCGAGCTCCCGGGCAAAGTCGCGAGCCAGCTCCACGCACTCGTCCAGGGTGATACCACGCACCGGCACGAACGGGATGACGTCGGCCGCGCCCATCCGGGGATGGCTTCCGCGGTGCCGGTCCATGTCGATCAGCTCGACCGCCCTGGCGGCGCCGGCCTGGGCGCTTCGGCGGACGGCGTCCGGGGTGCCGATGACCGTGCAGTCCAGCCGGTTGTGGTCAGGGTCCGCCTGGCGGTAGACGAGGTGCGCGCCGAGGACCTCCAGGGCATCGCAGATGGCGTCGATCACGTCTCGGCGCCGTCCCTCGCTGAAGTTGGGGACTACGGCGACCAGGGCTCCGCCCCCGTTCCCGTCCTCGGCCATCTCCCCTCTCCTCTCCTTACTCGGGGAACGATACCCACTGCCGGCGCCGCACCCCGCCGGGGCCGTTCAATCGGCGTTCATCGCCCCTCTGACCTGCGGAAACGTCCGGCCTTGACGGATGTCAGACCTCGGGAGTACAGTCACCTTCCTCCCGAACATACGTTCGATTCCGCCGGAGGGTGAGGGATCGAGGCAGGCCGACGTGTCCAAGCGATACCACGAGGAGGTGCGGGTCGAACGGGACGCCGGGATACCCGCAGCATTCGTGTGGCGGGGCAGACGCTACGAGGTCGCCGACGTGATTGGCCGGTGGCGGATCGAGGGCCGGTGGTGGGCCGACGGCCGCGACCGCGAGTACTGGCGGGTCGAAGCCAGGAGCGGAGCGGTGTGGGACCTGTACCACGACCGGTCCGCCGACCGGTGGCACATGGAGCGCCTGTGGGATTGAATCCGACGCATGACCGGCGCAGGCGTCTTCCCGCTGCACCTCGCCGATGTCCGCATCCCAGAGGGCGATCCGCGCTCGGGCAAGCCGTTCCCGGTCGTTGCGCATGCCGTCGCGCACCGGGACGGGGTGTTCCTGTTCGACACGGGGATCGGTACCGGCAACGCGGAGATCGACGAGGTCTTCGCGCCGCTGTGCACCTCGCTCCAGGACGCGCTCGCGGTGCGCGGGTAGGTCGTCGCGACCGGCAACCCGGCCTCGTCCGGTTCGATCCGCTGAAGCTCGGCGGAACCTGACGCTCGACTCGAAATGGCCTCCCCCGGGTTCGTGCACCTTGACGTCCGGTCCTTCTTCTCCCTGAAGGACGGGGCGTTCTCGCCCGAGGACCTGGCCCGGCGGGCCGCAGAGCTCGGGATGCCGGCCGTGGCCCTCACCGACCGGGATGGGCTGTACGGGGCGGCCCGGTTCGTCGCCGCCTGCCAGCGCCACGGCGTCCACCCGATCCTCGGCGCCACGTTGACCGTGCGCGATCCATGGTCGGCGGCGGGTATCGGCGCGGAGCGGTCTGGGTCGAGGAGCGGCGCGGGAAAGTGGTTCCCAGGATCGGAGATGGGCGGCGCGACGAGGGGACCCAGAGCCCGGAGCGTCGACCCCGCCGCCACCAGCGTGATCCTCATCGCCCAGGACGAGCGGGGGTGCGCAAACCTGTGCCGGCTGATCACCGATGCCCACATGACCGGCGAGCGGGGCGACCCGTCGCTCGCTGCCGAGCAGGTCTGCGCGAACTCGGCCGGCCTGGTCTGCCTGCTCGGGCCGGGCTCGCCGCCAGGGTCGCTCGCGGTCGATGGGCGGTTCGACGCCGCGCGGCGGGCCATCGACCCGTTCAAGGATGCGTTCGGGGAGCGGCTGTTCGTCGCGGTCCAGCACCGCCTGGAGCCGAACTCCGCCACCGAGGTTCGCCTGCTCCTTCGCCTTGCCGAGTGGATCGGGGCGAAGGCGGTGGCCACGAACCCGGTCCGCTATCTGGTTCCCGAGGACGCGTTCCTGGCCGACGTCCTGGAGTGCATGCGCGAGATCGTCCCCATCGCCTCGAACCATGTCTCAAGGGTGAACGCCGAAGGCTCCCTGAAGCCGGCCCCCGAGATGCGCGCGCTGTTCGCCGAACGTCCCGATCTCTGCGACCGGACCCTGGATCTCGCCGAGTCGTGCACGTTCGACATCGGCCTTCGCCGGGTCCACTTCCCGGACTTCCCCACGCCGAAGGGCCGCTCGGCCGCGTCGGTCCTGGCCGAGCGATGCTGGCGCGGCATGGAGCACCGCGGGATGGAGGCGACGCAGGCGGTCAGGGACCGATTGGACCTCGAGCTCGCGCTGATTCAGAAGATGGGTTACGCGGCCTACTTCCTGACCGTCGCCGACATCGTCGCGGACATCAAGGCCATGGGGATCCGCTGCGCGTGCCGGGGCTCGGCCGCCGGGTCGCTGGTCTGCTACCTCACCGGCATCTCCGACGTCGACGCCGTCCGCCACGACCTCCTATTCGAGCGGTTCCTGAACCCGCTCCGCGACGAGCTCCCCGACATCGACATCGACGTGGAGTCGGCCCGCCGCGAGGACGTCTACGACATGATCCTGTCGCGCTACGGCCAGGACCGATGCGCCTGCGTGACCATGGTCGACACATACCGGGCCCGGGGCGCCGTCCGCGAGGTGGGCAAGGCCCTCGGCTTCCCCGAGGTCGAGGTCGACACGGTGGCCAAGGCCTTCCCCCACATCGGCGCGCAGGACATCCGAAGGGCCATCGAGATCCTCCCCGAGCTCGCCGGGTCCAACTTGAACGCCGGGCAGCTCGAGCTGCTGTTCCGGGTGGCCGAGCGCCTGAACGGCTTCCCCCGGCACCTCGCGCTCCACCCTTCGGGCATCGTGCTGTCCGACGACGACCTGGTGAGCCGGGTGCCGCTGGAGCGCTCGTTCCAGGGCTACCGGATGATCCAGGCCGACAAGGACGACGTCGAGCTCCTCGGATACCTGAAGCTCGACATCCTGGGGGTCAGGATGCTCTCGTCGATGCGCCACGCCCTGGACGAGATCGCCCGCACGGAGCACCTGAAGGTCGACCTCGACGAGATCCCCACGGACGACGAGCCGACCTTCGAGCTGATCCGGGCCTCCGACACGCTCGGCTGCTTCCAGATCGAGTCGCCCGGCCAGCGCGAGCTGCTCCAGAAGCTCCAACCCACAAGGTGGGAGGACCTCATCGTCGACATCTCGCTGTTCCGCCCGGGGCCGGTGAAGTCCGACATGATCCGCCCCTACCTGAACCGCCGGCACGGGATGGGGCGACCGGTCTACGCGCACCCCGCGCTCCGGCCGGGCCTCCACGAGACGTACGGCGTGATCGTCTACCACGAGCAGGTCATGCGGACGCTTGCCGCCATGGCCGGATACGACCTGACCTACGCCGACCACATCCGCCGCCACCTGGACGACGACGCGATGCTCCCATCGCTGCGCGAGGACTTCCTCGAGCGCACGAAGGAACGCGGGATCGCCGGCGACGTCGCCGAGAAGACGTGGGACGACGTCGCGCAGTTCGCCTCGTTCGGGTTCTGTAAGGCCCACGCCGCGGCGTTCGCCGTCCCCACCTACCAGTCGGCGTATCTGAAGGCGCACTGGCCCGCGCACTTCCTGGCCGGCGTGCTGACCCACGACCCCGGCATGTATCCGCGCCGGTTGATCCTGGAGGACGCGCGGGAGCACGGCATCGAGATCCTCCCGCTCGACGTGAACAGGAGCGAACCGGACTACGTGGTCGAGAACCTTGGGAACCGTCGCTACGGCATCAGGTTGGCTCTCAAGGACGTGCACGGAATCTCGGATGCGGAGATCCGGTCGATCCAGCAAGCTCGGGCCGACCGGCCGTTCCGCGACGTCGGCGACTTCCTACGCCGGGCGAACGTGTCGCGGCCGGTGATCGAGGCCCTCGCGCACGCCGGCGCGTTCGACGCGCTCCCCGCCGGGACGCGCCGCGATCGCCTGTACGAGGCCATGGTCACCGACCCGCAGCGGGAGGGCGACCAGCTCGCGCTGGACCTGTGGTCGGCGACGAGCGAAGCGGCGGGACCGCGGTTCTCGCTTCCCGAGTACAGCGACGCCGAACGGGTGCGCGCGGAGCTCGAGGTGATCGGCCTGGACGCCTCCCGCCACCTCGTCTCGTTCTTCGAGCCGCTCCTCACCGACCTCGGCGTGGTCCGGGCCAGGGACCTCAACAAGGAGCGGGCCGATGCGATGGTCATGGTGGCCGGGGTGAAGGTGGCCTCCCAGACGCCGGCGGTGCGAAGCGGCCAGCGGATCGTGTTCCTCACCCTCGACGACGCGACCGGACCGGTCGAGGTCGTGGTGTTCGAGAAGGTGCAGCCGAAGGTGTTGAAGACGGTGTTCCATTCGTTCGTGCTGGCCGTGCGGGGACGGCTTCGCCGGACCGGGGTGAGGGGCGTGAGTATCATCGCCGAGGACGTCTGGGACCTCACCCGCCTCCAGCAGGCCCGCCGGACCGGCCGGCTGAAGGAGGCGCTCGCGGCCGGCGATCCCTCCCCCGGGCTTCCCCCCAGGAAGCTGTGGTACGCGAGCGGAGGCTCGGCCGGATGGTGAGGGTCGCTGGGCGAAGGGAGGCCATCGGGGAGGCCATGGGGGAGCGAACCGACACGCCCAGGACGGCCGAGCCCATCCTCCACGTCGACCTCGACGCTTTCTACGCCTCGGTGGAGGTCCTGAAGGACCCGTCGCTCGCCGGCAAGCCCGTGGTGGTGGGCGGCGCCGGGACCCGTGGCGTCGTGATGTCGGCCTCCTACGAGGCCAGGGCCTTGGGGATCCGAAACGCCATGCCCGCGGTGAGGGCCCGCCGCCTGTGCTCAGACGCCGTCTTCCTCCCGCCCGACTTCGAGTCCTACAAAGCCCACTCGAACCGGTTCCGCGAGATCCTGCTCTCGGTCACGCCCCTGGTGGAGCCGATCGCCCTGGACGAGGCCTTCCTCGACGTCTCCGGCGCCATCATGTTGTTCGGCCCGCCGGAGGGCGTCGCGGAACGGGTCCGCCAAAAGGTCCGGTCCGAGATCGGCGTGACGTGCTCCGTGGGGGTGGCTCCCACCAAGCTGGTGGCCAAGCTGGCCTCCCGTCAGGCCAAGCCGGACGGGCTCGTAGTGGTGCGGCGGGTCGACGCCCCGGCGTTCCTCGACCCGCTGCCGGCCCGGGCCATGTGGGGGGTGGGGGAGAAGACCGCGGAGACGCTGTCGCGCCTGGGGGTGAAGACCGTGGGGGACCTGGCCCGGACTCCGCCGGCGGTGCTGGCCCGGCTCCTCGGCGAACAACATGCCCGGGACCTCAACGATCTGGCCCGGGGGATCGACCAACGCGAGGTGGTGCCGTACGAGCCGCCGAAGTCCGTGTCCCACGAGGAGACCTTCGACGTCGACCTCGATGCCGAGGACGACCTGTTGCGCGAGGCGCTGGCCCTGTCACACCGGGTGGCGTCGCGCCTCAGGGAGGACGGGTACCGAGCCCGCACCGTGGTCCTCAAGATCCGCCTGGCGAACTTCACCACCCTCACCCGGTCCCGGACGCTCCCGGCCCCGACCGACGTCGCGGCCGACCTGTACCAGGTGGCCTCCGAGC
>JBOGVI010000299.1:0-11471 GCA_050692695.1 Actinomycetota bacterium | reverse complement strand
ATCAAGCTCGGCTCCGCCATTGGCATCATGGGCCCCATGGGCTCCGGAGGAGGAGGGGGAGGGGCAACCGGCTGCTCGGACGTCTTGGCGGCCGGCTTCCTCCGGGCCGCTGCCTTCCGGGTTGTGGCTTTCTTGGCGGCCGGCTTCCTCCGGGCCGCTGCCTTCTTCCGAACCGTTGCCTTTCTCGCCGCGGTCTTCTTCCGTCCCGCAGGCCTTCGCACTGCAACCGTCTTCTTCCGGGCGGTCTTCTTGCGCGTGGCGCTCTTGGTCCGCGCTACGGCCTTGGTCCTTCTCGCCGGCATCGCTATCACCTTCCCCATCGTGGGCGACAACCGCATTCATACCATCGGGGTGAGGTGCCCCGAAAGGGGGGAAAGGATCCGGACTTCCCTCTTCGGGTACCACGGCCTCGCCCATCGCTAGCAGGTCAGAGAGCCCCAGCGCGGGCCCGCTCATCATCCCGCCACAGCTTCATCGGGCTCCGGCCCTTCGTCCCACGCCGCGAGCGGGCGAAGGTAAATGGCTCGACGAGAAGGCCCATCGCAGATATCAAGCTGATCGAGGTGGCCGAGGGGAGGTGGAGGCGGGTCAACGCGCCGGAGCTCATGGTGCTCGTGCGCGCGGGCGCGAAGTTCGTGAACGGACGGTTGGTCGAGCGGCCCCCGGGTCGGCCTGCCCTTCGATCAGGGCTCGCATCATGGCCCGGCCGGACACGCCCATCACGTCCGCGGCCACCACCGCCGGCAATTCCGCGAGCGACCGGGGGGCAGCGCCTCACCGAGCTCCTGATCCTTCTCGAGGAGAGGGAGGGGGTACCGGAGGCGGTGATCGAGGAGCTGGGGCAGGTTCGAGAACGACCACGGTCGTGGACGGCCGCCTATTCACACTCGGGGTCGTGGTGGAGGTCCGCGACTGATTCACGTCCGACAGCGGGCGCACGGGGGCTCCGAGGTCGCCGGCGAACCTTCCGGGGGAGTCGAACTTGACCTCGTACAACATCCCGTCGCCGTAGCCTCGGCCATCGGTGCGCACCACGATGTCGCCGTCCACCAGGGTCTCGAAGACCCGTCGGGGCTGGCCGAGCCCACCCAGCCGGTCCAGGGCGTCCTGCTCCAAGCGGTGGCCGACATCCTCCGACGTCACGCGCCTCTCCGACGGGACGCTCGCGTTCCAAATGCAGCGGCTCTCCGAACTGCCGGTGGCGGCGGTGCGTCGTAGAGGGGCGCTACTCGGCGCTGTTCAAGCTGGAGCACGTCGCGGGTGCCTGGCTGGCCGACTCGCTCGCGCGCCTGCAGGTGCGATACCCGGAGATCGGCGTCGTCTTCGCCGACTCCCGCAAGTTCGCCGAGGAATGGACCTACCGGTTCCTAGCCTCTGCGCTTGGGGATACGACCGGCGCCGCCTCAGCGGACTGGGGCAACGGGTTGCCGGCCTGCCACGGCGCGCCGCGGGAGGGCGAATCGGCGTTTCGCGCCCCACAGATTCGAAGAACCGCGGTCTGGCGCGAAACGACCTCGCCTCGGTGCGCGCACAATCAGCTCCCCAGATCCCGCACAGATCCCGCATGACGTCCAGAAACGACGGGAAACGTCCGGCCCTGATGGGCAGCCGAAACACCAGGTCAGGAACCATTTTCGGGCGGCGCCGCAGGTCGGCGACTTGACCCAGACCACGCTCTCAAGGTGGAGACACGGGTTCAAATCCCGTTGGGACTACCACCAAAAGCCCAGGCGTATGAAATCCTCCGGTGGGTTCCCGCGCTGGGCGAGAGTGTCCGGAACCGGCGGGAGGTGACTCAAAACGCCTGTCGCGGCCGTGGCCGCTGACCTTTCAGCTGGCCGTCCCTCCGGCCGGAACCGGGCCGGCGAAAGTGACCTCATAGAAGGGGCTGGGTTCGACGCCGAGGCCGTCGCCGCGCTGAAGCGGAAGGACGACAAGGACCTTCACGTGATCGGCAGCGCCGAGTTCGTGCAGACGCTGATCGAGCACGACCTCGTCGACGAGTTCCGCATGATGATCGACCCGCTTGTCGTGGGCGGCGGCAAGCGCCTCTTCCGCGATGACGATGCACGCAGGCCGCTGCGGCTTGTCGACAGCCAGGTGACGACCACGGGGGCGATCATCGCGACCTACGCTCCGGCCGAGGCCTGATTTCGCCCGGCGATGGCACGTCGTCAAAGTGACGACCTAGCGGGCGGACCATCCCCACGATGTGTAACGGATTCCCCCGCCGCATCCGGAGATGAGCCATAGGGGTCCGGTGTGGCCTGGGAATGTTCACGAAACAGGTGTCTCGCCCAGGGCACGGTCGGATTCCCCCCTTGTGACCGCCGAGGCCGAGTAGGTCGAGCGATCGGAGAAAGACCTGGTCAAAGGCCCGATCCGAGTTCTGGTGCCCTACACGGATGCCAGGCGTGAATCGTGTAGGAGGAGCTCTGGGGCCTGGACGTCAAGAGCTTGCCCCGGAAGTCCGACGGCTTGTTCCGCTGGGCGCCTGAGCGATCCGATTGACCCCACGAAAGGTCTGGCGCCTCCACGGGACCAGACCCTTGCCAGCCCCGCCTCCCGGAGTGTAGCGTCGAGTCGGGCGAGGAAAGGAGATCGGGGATGCATCCGAACGAGAAGCTCCTACGCGACGCGGACCAGGCGCAGATGCAAGGGGATGTGAAGGCGTTCGCCGACTTCTACGCCGACGATGTGATCGTCCACATCCCGGGCAAGAGTTCCTTCGCCGGGGTGTACAAGGGCAAGGATCAGTTCCTCGAGCTGTTCGGGCGGTTCATGGAGCGCACCCCCGAATACACGTTCGAGCCGCACGCGTACCTGGCGGACGACGAACACGGAGTCATCCTCCAGCAGTCGCACTTTAAGCGCGGCAACGAGACCCTGGACTCAAACGACACGTTCGTCTGTCACTTCCGCGATGGCAAGATCTCGGAGTTCTGGCTCTCCAGCGAGAACAACGACGCCGTCGACGCGTTCCTCGGATAGGGCGGCGTCCGCAGCGGTCAAGACATTTACGGGCTCGCTGCGAGCATCGGGTGGCGACTACGTTGCGCCTCTTGCTCCTGCCTCGCCCATGACGGGACGACACTTCCTTGGCACCGGACGGGACCGGAATGAAGTTGTGTTGCCGCGGGTCCGATTCCTCCCGGGGGCACCCCGATTCGACCCTCAAGCTCGTCTCCGGCGAGGATGGCGCGCCGATCCCCTCAACGGCACGTTGAGCTTCGACACCAGGCCCCTTTCGTCCCGGCGGGCCCGATCTCGGTGCGTCGCGACATCGGCGGAACGGAGAGTCTCTCCCACCCTAACGGTGGCTGGCTCGAGAGGAGGCGATAACGGTGCTGGAGCGGCTCGCTCGATGGTGCTAGCGGCATCGGTGGCTCACGATGCGATGCCGAACCCGATCAATCTTGACGCTCCTCCGGTCGCCGTAGGCAAATGCCAGCAGGACATGCTCGTCGTTGAAGCGTGATACCCCATCCCAATCGCGATGCCCTGTGCCCAGCCCAGGATCAGCTGATAGGTGGGCGTCGATAGAGTGCCGGCCCTCTTTCGTCGGGGACGATTCCACTTCACGATCCGGTCTCGAACTTTCTCATAGCTCAGACCGAGTTCCACTATGACTTCGGCGGATGGCGTCGGCGCAGGTGCCCTGAGCAAGGCCGATAGAAAGTGGAGGTCGGTGCCATAACCATGGCGTAGGTCGTGCGCCTCGGTGAAGGCTCGTCTGCAGATGTCGGACGACACTGTCGAATCCCAGCGAGGCGCCCCTCCACGTCCGTCACGACACGCTCCGATGTGTCGGCCCGCGGCTCCATGCTCGACTCCTCACGGACGGGAGGACAGACGGAGAAGGACTCATTCCGACGGAGGGAGTACCTAAGACTCCCTGGGTACGAGTGGAAGAGGTTCCGCAGATCGGCTCGAGAGAGCCAGCCTCAGGTGGGTCGCCAGCTTCGATCAACGCCCAGCCGGGGATGCCAAAGGTGCACAGAACATCCTGGGCAGCCCTTCGGGCCGGTTTGAGTGACTTCTCGTCTATTCGGCTGCGCCGCGTCTCGGCAGCATCACCGCGAAGCCGGAGGGTCCGGCCGGGTGAGGAAGCAGCGATGAATGCAATCTCGATCCCGGCCTCGCGGCGGCGAGGCATGGTGCGCGTCAGACGCCGTCATCGACTCGCGGCCGTGCTCGCCGCGGCGTTCGTCGTGCTGTTCGCGAAGTCCGCGGTCGGCAGCGTCCCGTCGAGGACGCTGGGCGCGCCGCGGTGTCGCGGCCTGCCGAATGCGACGATGGCGGAGTATCAGACGGGCGTCGCTTGCCCACCTGTCGGCTTCGAGCTTGCGATGGGATATGAGCCCATTCTGGTCTCAACGACGACCGGCTGGCGGTACACGCGGCCGGAATGGGCGCATGGCGGATGTAGCGGCCCGATGGCCGACGAGGGACCGTTCTGGAGCTTCGGGGACGCGTGCCGGGCGCATGACTACGGCTACGATCTCGTCCGCTTCGGCCTCGGCGACCGAAGCGCGGCGGATTCGCTCCTGTATCGCGATATGAAGCGCAGTTGCGCCGCAAACCACCCGGTCGGCGTGTCCATGTGTCGCGCGCTCGCCGATTCAACACATGCGGTCCTGTGGATCGGCGACACTGGCCCGGGATTCGAACCTTAGGCCGTGGCGTCGTGACGAACGTGGGCGCTTCCCGGACCCGGACCGAGCGCTTGGCCAGGCTGAAGAGGCTGTTGCAGAAACCATCCTGAGGTCCCGAAGCTGGTCTCCGGAGGGAGAATGACAGGTACGTAATTCTGTCTCCGAGGAGGGATCTGAAGGGTGCATATACTCCGTTGGGCGGCTTCGTGCAGTGCAACGACTGGCGTTTCGACCTCTTCGCGAGCAGCGCGTGAGCACACGATGAAGGCGATCGTCCAGGACAGGTACGGCTCACCCGACGTCCTCGAGCTCCGGGAGATCGACAGGCCGACCGTCAAGGATGAGGAGGTGCTGGTCCGGGTTCGCGCGGCTTCCGTCCATCCAGACGTCTGGCACGTGATGAGAGGGGTGCCCTACGTCCTCCGGATCATGGGGGCCGGGGTGCGCACGCCGAAGAGCCGTGTTCCGGGAACGGATCTGGCCGGGCACGTCGAGTCGGTCGGCAGGAACGTGACGCGGTTCCAACCGGGCGACGAGGTCTTCGGTCAGTGCCTCGTTGCCAATCTCTGGCGCAACGGCGGTGCCTATGCGGAGTACGCGGCGGCTCCGGAAGCCAGGCTCGAGCTGAAGCCGGCCAACCTCACGTTCGAACAGGCCGGGGCCGTACCCACATCCGGAGCGATCGCGGTGCAGGGTGTTCGCGATGAGGGGCAGCTCCAACCGGGACAGAGGGTCTTGATCAACGGCGCGGGTGGGGCTGTGGGGACCTTCGCGGTGCAGCTCTCCAAGGCGTACGGAGCGGACGTGACCGGGGTGGATGCCCCCGGGAAGCTCGACGTGCTCCGGTCGATCGGCGCGGACCGGGTCGTCGACTACACGCGGGGGGATTTCACCCGGAGCGGCGAGCGCTACGACCTCGTCCTCGACATCGTGGGGAACCATCCGTGGTCGGCCTGCAGACGCGCGCTCACCCCCGAGGGGACGTACGTCCTCATCGGACACGACCAGTTCGGCCGTTCGGGCCATCGTTGGTTCGGGAGCCTGGGTCGATTCTTCAAGCTGATGGTGATCTCACCGTTCGTGAGCCACCTGCATCCCTTCCGCGGCGCCAAGGACCCCGGAGACCGCTTGGTCGTCTTGAAGGAGCTCATCGAAGCCAGGAAGATCACGCCGATCATCGATAGGACGTTCCCGCTGAGCGAGGTGCCCGAGGCGATCCGCTACCTGGAATCGGGACAGGCCCGAGGGAAGGTCGTCATCACCGTTGGAGACTGACGACATCGATGTCGCCCACGTGTGAAGGAGAGACACGATGAAGGCGATCGTCCAGGACACGTACGGCTCAGCCGATGTGCTGGTGCTGCGGGACATCGAGGATCCGCTGGTCGGGGATGGAGAGGTGCTCGTGCGCGTCGAGGCGGCCGGCGTCGACCCCGGCGTCTGGCATCTCATGACGGGCCTGCCGTACTTGGTTCGCCTCGGCTACGGGCTGCGGAAGCCCAAGCACCGTGTGCGAGGCCGGGACGTCGCCGGGCGCGTCCAGGCGATCGGCACGAACGTGACTCAGTTTCAGCCGGGCGACGACGTGTTCGGCATCTGCGAGGGCTCCTTCGCCGAGTACGCGTGCGCTCGAGAGGACAAGCTCGCGCCGAAGCCGACGACCCTCACCTTCGAGCAGGCCGCGGGCGTCCCCATCTCCGCCTGCACCGCCCTCCAGGGCCTCCGCGACAAGGGACAGGTGCAGCCGGGGCAGAAGGTCCTGATCATCGGTACGGCGGGAGGCATAGGGTCGTTCGCAGTGCAGCTGGCCAAGGTGTTCGGAGCTGACGTGACCGGCGTGTGCAGCACGACGAAGGCGGACCTGGTCCGATCGATCGGCGCGGACGACGTCATCGACTACACGCGCGACGACTTCGCGGACGGGACTCGCCACTATGACCTCATCCTCGACACGGCGGGCCTCCGTTCGTTATCACACCTCCGGCGCGCCCTCACCCCAAACGGAACGCTCGTCATCATCGGAGGCGAAGGGGAGGACGATGGTTCGGAGGCTTGGATCGCAATCTCCGTGCCGGCATGATGTCGCCGTTCGTGCGTCAGAGGTTGCGGATGCTGACCTGGAAGGAGCGCAAGGAGGACATTCAGTTCTTGAAGGAGCTCATCGAGGCCGGCAAGGTCACCCCGATCATCGATAAGACGTACTCGCTCAGCGAGGTCCCCGAGGCCATCCGCCATTTGGAAGAGGGACACGCTCGAGGAAAGGTCGTCATCACCGTGTGAGGCGCGGACCACGCTCAGGATCACGGGATCTCGGCACACCGCTCCCCGGCGATGGACCGCAGATAACGGCACGTCGGGCCCTCGCTGCGGCGCCGTTTCTGGAAACATTCGTCAGCTCAGGGGGCATCACAGGGGATTTGAACCCCTACGCCCCGTGAAGGGCACCAGGCCCAAGGCAGCGCGATCAGTTCACCGTCGTCCGCCTCAGTTCGCTTCGCAGGTCAGGGTCGTGCTTGGCTCCCAAGCGAACACTGGTGAACGGCCCCCGAACTCAAGCGGAGGCCCGCGACTGTGACCAGAGTGTGACCAAGGCTGAGCCGATCCATTCTGACTCATCGATCCCGTCGATCTAGCTTGTGCCTGGTGGGCCGGCAATGATGAGCTCGCTCGCGATGGAGCGCGATGCGAACTTCCTCGTCAGCGCGAAGGCCTTGGTGCCATCTCGCGTCGTGCGGCGACGAGACCGGCGTCCCAACCCGGCGCTCGACCGCCGGATGGCGGAAGGATCTGCCCGGTGTCCACGCCGGCGCGCAGGAGCAGCCACGAGATTAGGGAGTTGGAGTTCCACATGTCGCCGGTGTGCAGCTCGTCTCGGCCCCACACGGGAGTTGGGACGAACGGCACCAGATCGAGGACCCGCTGCGCGCGAGCGAGGTCGTTCGTGACGCGGACCGGGCTCGAGACGGCCTCGTTCGCATCGGGGATGGAGCCTCCGCGCCATCGGCGGATCTCGTAGCGAAACAGCCGGAACCTCCCGGCCCGACTCGTTCCGACCGGGCCTTCGGCGACAACACCACGCTCACGTCCCCGCCAGTCCAGAATCGGTGCGGACTCGATGACGAACCGAGCGTCGGGGACACCCACCTCCAGGGCCGTGTGGTAGAGAGCGCACCGCGGGCGATGTCCGATGAAGGCTTTGATCGCCTCGTAGACCTTCCCGCTCAAACGGACCACGTGCGCGCCCGCGCCAAGAGGGATCCAGTAGAGGTCGACGGCTCCGGGCGTGAGCGTGGACGTGACTATGGCGGTGACGAGCGATCCCTCTCGCGACGGCCGCTGGTGATCATCCCGTCGAGCGCCGCATACGTATCATAACTTGGGGACGATCCTTCTTGCGACTCCGTTGACCTCAACGCCTGGCGTGGTCGGCTCCGTTCGTCCCGTCGAGCTCCTACCCCGCTGGGTCCTCTCCCGCGTTCTCAGCGTGCCCCCTCTCCAATGCGGCCTTGATCCCGTTGATGTTTCGTGTCTCTCTCTTGTGCACCGTTCCACGTATCAGCGGCAACAACAGCGCCGGCACGCCCTTGGGTCGCAGTTCGGTCCGGATCACAAGGTACGAGCCCCGCTCCGTCGGCGACACCCGACTGAGCGCCTCTCCGGACGTTCGCACGACGTCGCGGGTCCTCGATCCGACCACCCCCGTCCGCGACCGGGGCCTGAACCGCCTGCGGCTACTGTCGTGCCTTCGCTCGGGCCTTGACGATCGCCCGGATCGTGAGCAGGGCGACGATTGCCACGACCTGACCCCCGACGACGATCCGATTGATGTCGACGGCCGGCCGCCAGCTCACTTCGTCTCCCCGGATCAGGAACGCGCCGACCGGGCGAGCACTGAGGCCGAAGCCCGTCCCCGATCCCTTGCCCTGTCCCTCGGGGCCCTCGCCGCCTCCCCCGCCGGCGCCGCCCTGAACCCGGGCCGCCGGGATCACGGTCACCCCGTTCTTCTCGTACGGCTCGCCAAACACCCGCTTCACGGTGATGGCGTCACGCGCCTGCGCGATGACCTCTTGAACCTCCATCTTCTCCTCCCCTCTCGCGGCACCCCCGCTCGCGCGTCGGGGCACCTGCTATCTCGTTCATCCTCTCGACGCGTCCTGCCCCCAAGCCGTGCCGGGCAGGCTCGTTAGAGCGCCGGCTTCGTCTCGGCCAGTACGGTCTCGGTCATCACCTCGTGGAACCGATCGGGTTGCTCGAACAGGGGTCTGTGCCCAGACGTGTCGAAGACGATCATCTCCTTGTCGGGCGCCTCGAGCAACTCGAACCACTCCTCGGCGACCTCCGAGCGCCCCCCGGCCTCGTAGCGACCTTGCACCAGGTAGACGGGCACGTCCAGCTCGGTGCGTCGACCCGGAAATCGATCTCCTGGAGTTGCGGGTACAGGATCGTGAACACATCGATGAACGCGCCCAGGGTGTGGACCTGCTCGGGAAGCGAGTACTCCTCGACGAACAGGTTCTCGGAGAACCCTCCCTCGCCCTCCGAGTTCCGGCTGTGGTCGTATGGGTACACGTCCTGCTCGTACGACAGCGCCGACTCGTAGCCCAGGACGTCCTCGTAGGGCGGTGGCCCAAGCTCGGTCAGCCTGTCGACCAGCCCGGTGTTGCCGGTCTCCCGGGCCCAGGCGAGCGTGTCCTCGTAGAAGATGCGGTCGGTCTCCCGTTGGCTGAGCATCTGCCCGACGCCCACGAACGCGCGGAACAGCTGGGGCTCTTGCTGGACGGCGAGAACGCCGAGGGTCGCCCCCCATTCTCCGTCACGTGGCCGACGCGATGCTCGCGCTAGTCGCCGTCGATCGTCCTGACTTGACGGAGGCCCGGGCCCGTGTGTCCGCAGCTGGGACGCTTCGTCGTAGATCACACGGTTGAGGAATCGCTCGGGCTGCGGGTAAGGAGACGGAGGGGGGACCAAGCGCAGACTCGAATCCGATGGCGTATCCGCGACCGGATGATCCGTAGCCTCGCCACTGGCTCAGAAGGTCACCGTTGGCACCGAACGACACCGAGTAGAAATCCGGATATCCGGCTCCTTGGGCTGAGGTCCTTCGCTCGATCTCCTCGATGAGTCTAGCTGGGCGGGCAACCTGGCTTGCGTCTTCGCCTCGGCGAGAGCGTCATGCATGAGCTTCCACGCGTGAGGAAGTTCCCTCGCGTCGTTCATGAAGTGCAGGTTCGTTGCCCAGAGGGATCCGGACGAGCAGATTCCGATGAGCCCGGCCACGTCAGTGTAGTGGAGAGCAGATCCGGCACATCCTTTGGATCCGATCCCACTCTGCAAGCGCATCGGAGACGATTCGGGCGAGGGCGGCATCCAGAAGATTTCCACCACTCAGTTCCCGCGACATGCGCTTAATCGTATCGGGTCGGACTGCCAGCCAGGCACGGTCTTCCTCGCGGACCAGATCGAGGCATCCCCGCCGGACTGAAGCGGACGAAGCATCAGACCACTCGTAACCCACCTGCTCCAGCGGTCAACGGTTCGCGCGGTGCTCTATCAACCTCTCGGGAGGCCATCCGCGCGGTTGTTAGGGAGGCGAGCCTCCTTGCAGCGGAGCCCCCAGCCCCGCACAAGGAGTCGTGGCTGGTTCGCGCACCGGTCCGCTAAGACTACGCTGGATCGGATGCCCTTCCCGGCGATACCGAGATTCAACCTCTACCGTTGGTTACCCTCTTGGTCATACTCGATCCCGGGCACACGCATGGCTGAGCGGTTCGTCCTCGCCGCGTCCCACATGGCCGAACCCTGCGGGCGTGTGCAGACTGACCGAAGCCGAGCGCGCCAACCGAGAAGGCGACCGGGAAACGGACGAACATCGCGTGGCTCGGGTGGCCCAGCGGTCTCCCCTGGACGATCTTCTTGCGGCGCGTTCCTCTCCGGAGGAGGAACGAAAGCGGAGCGAGGGCATCTCACCATCTCCGGGAGCGAGGGCCGGGAGCGGACCCGGCCCTCGCCCGAAGCGCTCAGACTTTCGCCAAGGTCGCCTTGATGTTCTCGGCGGCCTCCTGAGCGGAGATCTCGGCGGCCTGCGCCGCCTCCTGGAGCTTCGCCCGTGTGATGTGCCGCGGGTCGCCGTGGTCGGCGTCCGGCTCACCGCATCCGCAGGACAGACACATGCGCGTCCTCCTCTCCATCCGTCCATCCGACTTCAGCCAGTCACCTCATATGACGCCGGAAGCGCCCGAACGCTTCCCGGCGCCGGGCGGGCGGACCGTCGGGGGTCGCCCACCCGGACCCGATCCTTCGAGACGAACTCGGCGCTGCCCTCGAGCAGGGTCAGGCGCTCCTCGCGGAGCGCGCCCTGCCACGACTCGTCGCGGTGACGGTCGAGGTAGCTCCGCTTCTCGGCAACGATCCCCCGAAGATCGACCTCTGGCGCGGATGCGGTGACGCCGTACCGAGATGCGATCCGGATCACGTGCGCAACGCGCGCCCGATGGATCAGGAACTTGCTCGGGACGCAGCCGGCGTTCAGGCATGTGCTGCCCCAGGGCGCTCTCGGTACGCGAGGGCGACGCTCGCGCCCGCGTCAACGGCCAGGCTGGCGACCAGGGCGCCGGCCTCGCCGGCCCCGATCACGAGCGCATCCGTCTCGATCGGTGGTTGCATGTGCCTTCTTCTCCCCGCTCGAACCCGAGGTGGAACGGCGTCACCGGTTGAGTGTCCGGTTCCCGACAGTGTTGGCGTCGGGTCCACGGCCGGTGAGCCGCGCGCCGCTACCCCACCGCGGCCAGCTTGACCTCGGACCGCTCCAGGTAGCGG
>JBOGVI010000298.1:0-7201 GCA_050692695.1 Actinomycetota bacterium | reverse complement strand
AGCTACGCGCCGGGCCAGGAGATCCGGGCCGACCTGTTCCAGCCCGGGGACCGGGCCGACGTGGTCGGGGTGTCGAAGGGCAAGGGCTTCGCCGGCCCCATGAAGCGCCACGGGTTCGGCGGCCTGGGCAGCAGCCACGGCACCGAGCGCAAGCATCGCTCGCCAGGGGCCATCGGCGCGTGCGCCACACCCTCCCGCGTGTTCAAGGGCATGCGGATGGCGGGGCAAATGGGCAACGAGCGGGTGACCGTGCTGAACCTCGAGGTCGTCCGGGCGGACCCGGAGCGGAACCTGCTGCTGCTGAGGGGTGCCGTGCCTGGCCCCTCCGGAGGGCTGGTCATGGTTCGCTCCGCGGTGAAGGCCGTGGTTGGGGGGACCAGCTGATGGCGAACGTCGCCGTGCTCGACGCGTCGGGCAAGAAGGTGGCCCAGCGTGAGCTGGCGGCCGACGTCTTCGAGGCCAACGTCAGTGTGCCTCTCATGCACCAGGTGGTGGAGGCCGGCCGGGCCGCCATCCGCCGGGGGACCCACGCCACGAAGACGAGGGGCGAGGTCTCGGGCGGCGGCCGCAAGCCGTGGCGCCAGAAGGGCACAGGCCGTTCGCGCCAGGGCTCGATCCGGGCGCCCCAGTGGGCGGGGGGTGGCGTTGCCCACGGACCCACGCCCCGCGACCACTCCATGCGGGTGAACAAGAAGATGAAGCGGGGCGCGCTCCGTTCGGCCCTCACCGACGCGCTTCGCTCCGGCAAGCTCGCTGTGGTGGACGAGCTCCGGTTCGAGGAGCCGAAGACGAAGCTCGCGGCCGAGGTGCTGGAGGCGCTGGAGCTCGCCGGTAAGGTGCTGCTGGTGTTGCCGGGCCCGACGGAGGACGGGGCCGTCGAGAAGTCCTTCCGGAACATGTCCCACGTGCGGATCGCCTACGTCCCGTCGCTCGGCGTCTACGAGGTGCTCGCCGCCGACCGCGTGCTCTTCACGCAGGC
Source organism: Actinomycetota bacterium (assembly GCA_050692695.1). Classification (GTDB taxonomy): domain Bacteria; phylum Actinomycetota; class UBA4738; order UBA4738; family HRBIN12; genus AC-69. The sequence goes on along the minus strand of JBOGVI010000298.1, from coordinate 6,222 downwards.
GGCACTCGACGCAGTCGAGGGGCGCACGTCCGCGCCCCAGACGGGCACGGAGGAGGATGCCGGATGAAGACCCCCCGCGATGTCATCGTTCGCCCCGTTGTTTCGGAGAAGTCGTACGCGGGTCTGGAAGGCAACGTCTACACGTTCCTGGTGGACCCTCGAGCCAACAAGACCGAGATCAAGGAGGCCATCCAGCAGATCTGGAACGTCCGGGTGGTATCCGTGAACACGCTGAACCGCAAGGGCAAGGTCAAGCGCCGCCGGTGGACGCAGGGCAAGCGACCCGACCAGAAGCGGGCCATCGTCACCCTGGCCGAGGGCGACGCCATCGAGATCTTCGAGACCGGGAAGTAGCCATGGCCATCCGAAAGTACAAGCCGACCACGCCGGGCCGCCGGGGGATGACGGGCTCCACGTTCGAGGAGATCACCCGGAGCCGTCCCGAGAAGTCCCTCGTCGACAAGGGTCGCAATCGAGCAGGGCGGAACACCGGCGGCCGCATCACGGCCCGGCATCAGGGCGGCGCCAACAAGCGGAGGTTTCGGCTCATCGATTTCCGTCGCGACAAGGACGGCGTCCCGGCGAAAGTCGCTCACGTCGAGTACGACCCCAATCGCACGGCCCGGATCGCGCTGCTGCACTATCGGGATGGCGAAAAGCGCTACATCCTTGCGCCGCAAGGCCTAGACGTCGGGGACCTGGTGCTGTCGGGCGAGGGAGCGGACATCCGCCCCGGCAACGCCCTGCCGCTCCGCAACATCCCGGTCGGCACCACCGTGCATGCTGTTGAGCTCCGGCCCGGAGCGGGAGCCCGGATGGCGCGATCGGCCGGCACCAGTGTGCAGCTGATGGCGAAGGAGGGGCGGTTCGCGACACTCCGGTTGCCGTCGGGCGAGATGCGGCTGGTGGAGACGACCTGCAAGGCCACCGTCGGCGTGGTCGGCAACGCCGAGCACGAGCTGGTCGTGCTGGGCAAGGCGGGGCGGAACCGGTGGCGTGGGAAGCGTCCGTCCGTTCGGGGCGTGGCCATGAACCCGGTGGACCATCCGCTGGGCGGCGGAGAAGGCAAGAGCTCCGGCGGCCGACACCCGTCCTCGCCGTGGGGCAAGAAGGAAGGGCGCACCCGGAAGAAGAACAAGGCGTCCAACAGGTTCATCGTGCGGCGCCGCGGGAAGGGGCGTGGATAGGGCGTGACGAGGTCCATCAAGAAGGGCCCGTTCGTGGACGACCACCTGATGGTCAGGATCGTCGAGATGAACCGGAGGGGCGAGAAGAGGGTCCTCAAGACCTGGTCCCGCCGCTCGACGATCGTGCCGGAGATGGTCGGGCACACCATCGCGGTCCACGATGGGCGGAAACACGTCCCGGTGTACGTCTCGGAGTCGATGGTCGGGCACAAGCTCGGTGAGTTCGCGCCGACCCGGACCTTCCGGTCGCACGCGAGAGCCGAGCGGAGCACGACGGTCAGGTAGGCGATGGAAGCGAGAGCCACGGTAAAGTACGTTCGCATCTCGCCGCCGAAGGCGCGGCGGGTGGTGGACCTCATCCGGGGCCAGCAGGTGGAAGAGGCCCGGCGGATCCTTCGGTTCGCGCCGCAGGCCGCGTCTCGTACCGTCGAGAAGGCCCTGAACTCCGCTGTGGCCAACGCGGAGCAGAGCCCCGGCGTGGTGCCCCAGAACCTGATCGTCGAGCGGGCGTGGGTCGACGAGGGGCCAACGCTCCGGCGGTGGCGGCCCAGGGCGTACGGCCGGGCGGCCCGCATCCGCAAGCGCACGTCGCACATCACGCTCGTCGTGAAGTCGTTTGGGGAGGAACTGTAGTGGGTCACAAGGTCAATCCGTACGGGCTGCGGCTGGGGGTCATCTACCCGTGGAAGTCGAATTGGTACGCGGGGCGTGACTACGCCGACGCGTTACACGAGGACGTGTGGATCCGCAAGCACATCCGGAGCCGGCTGGCTCGTGCCGGCATCTCCAGCATCGACATCGAGCGCAAGGGCGATCAGATCTGGGTCTTCATCCGCACGGCCCGGCCCGGCATCGTGATCGGACGCAAGGGAGCCGAGGTCGACCGGATCCGGAGGGACATCGAGCGGGTCACCAAGAAGCGAGTGGACGTGAAGGTCGAGGATATGAACTCGGCGGCCAGCCAGCTCCGTCCCGAGACCGACGCCACGCTCCTCGGGCAGGGCGTGGCCGAGCAGCTCGCCGGGCGCGTGTCGTTCCGCAGGGCCATGCGCCGCGCGGTCCAGACCGCCATGCGCTCCGGGGCCCTCGGCGTGCGGGTGCAGTGCGGCGGCCGGTTGGGCGGCACCGAGATGTCCCGTCGCGAGTGGTACCGGGAAGGTCGCGTCCCTCTCCACACGCTCCGGGCCCGCATCGACTTCGGCACCGCCGAGGCCAAGACCACGTTCGGGCTGATCGGCGTGAAGGTATGGGTGTATCACGGCGACGAGATCCCGGCGGCGGAGAAAGAGACCGAGCTGGCCCGAGCCCGGGCCCTGGCCCACGTCACGACCGGCGGGGCGGCCTCGACCGGGGCGCTGATCACCGACGAGGCGGAGGCCGAGGCGCTGGATGCCGAGGAGCCCGCAGCGTCGTCCGAAGAGGCCGTTTCGGCCGACGAGCCCACCGGCGCCGAGCCCGCCGCGGCCGAGGAGCCGGCCGAGACCGAGGCGCCCTCCGCTGCCGCCCCGGACGAGGGAGGCGAGGCCTGATGCTCGCCCCCAAGAAGGTGAAGCACCGCAAGGTCCACCGGGGTCGGATGCGGGGCCACGCCAAGGGCGGCACCGAGGTCCATTTCGGCGACTACGGCCTGGTGGCGCTGGAACCGGCGTGGATCACCAGCAGGCAGATCGAGGCGGCCCGTGTGGCCATCACCCGGCACATCCGCCGGGGCGGGAAGGTGTGGATCAACATCTTCCCCGACAAGCCCTTCACGAAGAAGCCAGCCGAGACCCGCATGGGCTCGGGCAAGGGGAATCCCGAGGGCTGGGTGGCGGTGGTCAAGCCCGGCCGCGTCATGTTCGAGCTGTCCGGTGTGACCGAGCAGTTGGCACGGGAGGCCATGAGTCGCGCCGCCCACAAGCTCCCGATCAAGAGCAAGTTCATCAGCCGAGCGGGAGGGTCGGAATGACCCGGGTGGCCGAGCTCCGCGAGCTCACCGACGAGCAACTCATCGAGCGCTTGGAGTCGCTCAGGGAGGAGCTGTTCAACCTGCGGTTCCAGCTCGCGACGGGCCAGCTCGACAACCCCATGCGGATCAAGCAGGTCCGCCACGACACGGCGCGGATCCTGACCGTCCTTCGCGCGCGGGATCTGGAGCCGAAGATCGAGGAATCGAAGTGAGCGAGCGAGGCAGCAGCATGGAGCAGCGAGGCCGGCGGAAGGTCCGGACCGGCGTGGTGGTGTCCGATGCGACGGACAAGACCGTGCTGGTCAGGATCGAGCGGCAGATCCGCCATCCCCTGTACAAGAAGACCGTGCGGCGTTCGGCCAAGCTCACCGCGCACGACGAGCGGAACGAGGCGCACGTGGGAGACACCGTGCGCCTGGTGGAGACCCGCCCCCTGTCGAAGACGAAGCGGTGGCGGGTCGTGGAGATCGTCGAACGGGCGAAGTGATGAGGCCATGATCCAGCAGGAGTCCCGGTGCCGGGTCGCGGACAACACGGGGGCCAAGGAGGTCCTCGTGATCCGCGTGCTGGGCGGCTCGCACCGCCGGTACGCCGGCGTGGGCGATGTCATCGTGGGCTCCGTCAAGGACGCCCTGCCGGGCGGGGCGGTGAAGAAGGGCGAAGTGGTGAAGGGTGTGGTCGTCCGCACCGCCAAGGAGCGACGGCGGCCCGACGGCTCCTACATCCGGTTCGACGACAACGCCGTCGTGCTCATCAACGAGCAGCGCAACCCCCGGGGGACCCGCATCTTTGGCCCGGTGGCCCGGGAGCTCAGGGAGAAGCGGTTCATGAAGATCATCTCGTTGGCGCCGGAGGTGCTGTAGTCGTGCCGGGCGTGGACATCAAGAAGGACGATACCGTCCAGGTGATGACGGGCAAGAGTCGCGGCCACTCCGGCCGCGTTATCCGGGTGCTTCCCCGGGAGGGCCGGCTCCTAGTGGAGGGCGCGGCCCTGGCCAAGAGGCACCAGCGGGCCACCGGCCGGAAGGCCAAGAGCGGCCAGCAGCTCCAGCAAGGCGGCATCATCGACAAGGAACTCTTCATCGACATCTCGAACGTGCAGATCGTGTGCACGTCGTGCGGCCGGCCGACCCGCGTCGGCCACCGGACCGAGGCTGACGGCAGGAAGGTCCGGATCTGCCGGAAGTGCGAGGCGGAACTGTGAGCGAGCGTTACGTGCCCCGTCTGAAGTCCCGTTACCGCGAGGAGGTCCTCCCGCGCCTCCAGCGGGAGCTGGGCCTGAAGAACGCCATGCAGGCCCCTCGCCTGGAGAAGGTCGTCATCAACATGGGCGTCGGTGACGTCCTGAAGGACGGCCGTATGCTGGAGGCGGCCACGGCCGACCTGGCCGTCATCACGGGGCAGCGGCCGGTGGTGACGAAGGCCCGGAAGTCCATCGCTGGCTTCAAGGTCCGGGAGGGGATGGCGATCGGGGCCAAGGTCACCCTAAGGGGCGACCGGATGTGGGAGTTCATCGACCGGCTCATCGCGATCGCCATCCCCAGGATCCGCGACTTCCGGGGCCTGTCCCGCCGGTCGTTCGACGGCCAGGGCAACTACACGCTGGGGCTGACCGAGCAGCTGATCTTCCCCGAGATCGACTACGACAAGGTCGTGAAGGTCCGGGGCATGGACATCACCGTCGTGACGACGGCGAGGACGGACGACGAAGGCAGGTCGCTGCTCATCGCGCTGGGCTTCCCGTTCGAGGGGGCCCCGGCGGTGGCGGCGGAGGCCTCGTAGCAAGGGAGCGAGATGGCGAAGAAGGCGTTGACCGAGAAGCAGGAGAAGCCGGCGAAGTTCGGTGTCCGCGAGTACACCCGTTGCCGCCGGTGCGGCAGGCCGCGGGCGGTGTACCGCAAGTTCATGCTGTGCCGGATCTGCTTCCGAGAACTGGCCCACATCGGTGAGCTTCCGGGGGTGACGAAGTCCTCATGGTGAAGGCGCTGGTTCGCACGAACGTGACCGATCCGGTCGCGGACATGCTGACGCGGATCCGCAACGCCAACCTGGCCTACAAGGACGACCTCCTCGTACCCGCGTCGAGTCTGAACGAGGCCGTCCTGAAGATCCTGGTGGCGGAGGGCTACGTGGGCGGCTACGAGCGAGAGGGAGAGGGCGTCCACCAAGCGTTCCGGGTCGGACTGAAGTACGGGGTGAAGCGGGAGCGGACGATCACCGGCCTCCGCCGGATCTCCAAGCCGGGCCGCCGCGTGTACACGTCCCGAGACCGGCTCCCCCGGGTCATGGGCGGCCTCGGCATCGCCATCCTTTCCACGTCCCGAGGTGTGATGACCGACCGTGAGGCGTCCCGCCGGGGGATCGGCGGCGAGATCTTGGCGTACGTGTGGTGACGGAGTGAGGCGATGAGTCGGATCGGCAAGCAACCCATCGAGATCCCGAGCGGCGTCGACGTCGAGATCGGCGCGGACGCCACGGTGACGGTGAAGGGCCCCAGGGGGACCCTGTCCCGGCGGCTACACCCCGAGATGCGGGTCGTCCGCGTGGACGGCGCCATCCGGGTCGAGCGCCCTTCGGACGAGGGCTACCACCGGAGCCTGCACGGCCTGACGCGCACCCTGATCGCCAACATGGTCGAGGGCGTGACGAAGGGTTACGAGAAGCGCCTCCAGATCGTGGGGGTCGGCTATCGGGCCGCCATGAAGGGCAAGGACCTCGAGGTGCAGGTGGGCTTCTCGCACCCTGTGCCCGTCCCCTGCCCGGAGGGCATGGAGTTCGAGGTCCCCACGCCCACCACGATCGTGGTTCGAGGCAGCGACAAGGAGCAAGTGGGCCAGGTGGCCGCCACCATCCGGAAGGTCCGCAAGCCCGAGCCGTACAAGGGCAAGGGCATCCGGTACGAGAACGAGGTTGTCCGCAAGAAGGCCGGGAAGGCAGCGAAGGGCGGGGCTGCATGAGGCTCGTTTCGAACGCGAAGGACAAGCGGGGGGCGAGGGTCCGCCGGCACCTGCGGGTCCGCAGGAAGATCGCCGGCTCGGCGGCCCGTCCGCGCCTGGTCGTGTACCGGTCCAACCGCCACATCTACGC
>JBOGVI010000297.1:0-6693 GCA_050692695.1 Actinomycetota bacterium | reverse complement strand
CGGCCATCCAGCTGTTCATCTAGGCGCGACCGCGGGCGCGCGGCCTGGTCCTGAAGCGGGAGGCGCCGAGACCCGGCGCCTCCCCGCCACAGAGCCCTCTCGAGGCTCAGATCCCCAGCTCGACGCGCACCTTGGCCGAGCGCTCGAGCTGTGCCGGGATGCCCTCGCCGACCGTCAGCAGGTCGACCTGGAAGTGCTCGACGAGCAGCATCGCCTTCTGGACGAGCCAGAGGTACTTCTCCTCCTCCATGAGCTTGAAGATCTCGGGGGCCGGGCCCTTCAGCACGAAGAACCCCGTCTCCTCCTCCCGGTCGCTCGTGACATAGAGGAAAGGCTCGAAGTAGGTAAGCACCCTCTCCGAGTACTTCTCCTTGAAGTACTTCTGGGACTCCTGGAACAGCTCGATGGCCTGCTCCTCGCGCCCAGCCTCGGGCTTGCCCCACCGAACGATGATCCCGATCTCCATGGCTTCCCCTCCTTGACCGTCGTCCTCCGGTCCCCCGGCCGGCCTACTTCCCGTCACCTCCCGCCGGCCGGGAACATGCTTCGACCCGGAGTCTTTTCCGGTGCTCGGAACGTCAACAGAGGCGATGGTCCCGGGTCATTCAGGACCCTGAGATTCGTTCCTCGCAGGCGAAGGGTCCGCCGGCAGGTCAGCGGCGGTCAGCGGCCGGTCAGCGAGAAGTGCATGTAGTCCGGGCCGCTCGACCAGGAGCCGCCCCACCCCCACCCGATCGCCGCGAACGACCGGACCACGACGTCCCCGGGGTGGATCATCCCCGGCACGTCCAGGGACCGGTCGCGGAAGGGGCGGGCGTTGCGATTCCGCACGTACCCGTCGGCCGCGACGAAGGGGTTCTCGATAGGGTTGATGTCGATGGCCCATCCGTAGGAGTGCTGCGACCACGTTCCGAGCGGCCCTCGGGGGGTGATCACCGGCCGGCAGTTGAACGCGGCCGTGTAGTCGCGCCTGTCGTTCGGGTCGTCGTGGTTCGGGCGGTACCGGCGGGACAGGTGCATGCGCTTGATGGGGAACCGGGCCTCGAACAGCTGCCGGAACACCCACACCACGTCGGCGGCCACGCTCTCGTTCACCACCATGGGGCCCTCATGGACGGCGCCGTCGAAGCCCCAGTAGCGGAGGGTGAGGAGCCGGAAGGCGCTGAGGTCCACCGGACACCCGGGTCGCCAGGTCGTGCCTCGCATCTCGGCCCGGAGGTCGGGGGGGATCCGCGAGACGGTTCCCCGGAACCTGGCCGGGATCGCCGACGGGCTGGGGGAGGTCGCTGCGCTCGTCGAAGGGGTCGGGGTGGCGCTTTGATCGACGGTCGAGTCCGGAGAGGAACTGGCCTCGCGGGCCGTCCCGGCCCTGGTGGCCCCGGCCGAACTGCACGCGGCAAGCGACGCCAGGAGAACTAGGGCGGTCAGCGGCCCGGCCCCGTGCCGAGCGGCGCGGATCACGGCAGGTATTGCTCCTCGATCGCGGTCACGACTCCGTCCCTCACCGTGAGCCAGTACGGCGAGAACTTCCCCTTGTAGTTGCCGGGCGGGTACTCGTCCAGGGCGAAGGAGTCCTGGAACCGGCCCGGGACGGTCGGGAAGAACCGGTCGCAGCAGTTCTTCCAGTCGATCAGCAGGATCCTGATGTCGCGAGACACCACAAGCGTCCTGAGCCTCGGGTTGTCGTTCACGATGTAGTAGTCGTTCGGCACGGGGGTCTCGTCTCCGTGCTCCTCCGCGGCCTTGTTGGCCTCCTCCCCGGTCAGGAAGTAGGCGAGGTCGAGCACCATCGTCCCGGGGAGCGTCCTGATGTCGACCGACTCGATGTAGCCGAAGTGCCGGCCGTCCCCGAGGTCCGTGCCCGGTGCTGGCGAAGGGGATCCGGTGGGCGATGGGTCGGGAGAGGGCGACCCGGTCGTCGGTAACGGTGTGGAAGACGGCGTGGCCACATCCCCGCCCTCATCGGCGCACGCCGCCACGGACATCACCGTGGAAAGCAGGATCGAGATCAGCATCCGGTTCCGCATCCCGCCTTCCTTCCTTCTCCCGAGTCTCGCAGGTCCCGGGCCTGCCGACGCGAGCCGAAGTTCCTGCGGGGAGACGAGTGGCCCAGTAGTTCGTGACACCAATCCCTATTCGACCGGACTCTCGTGGCATGTGAGGATGTTCGAGTGGGCGGCATTCGCAAGATCAGGCCGGAGGAGCGCAGTACCGGACAGCTGACACCTGGGATGACCCGCGAGGAGGCGATCGCAACGCCGGGGATGTGGTCCGGTTCGGCAAGGACCGCTCCTGGCATGGTATCCGGCTGGCACCACCACGGCGACTTCGAAACCTCGATCTACGTCCTGTCCGGCGCGGTTCGCATGGAGTTCGGTCCCGGCGGGAGCGAGATCCTTGAGGCGGGGCCCGGCGACTTCCTCTTCGTGCCGAGGGGCGCCATCCACCGCGAAAGCAACCCGAGCGGCATCGAGGCCGAGATCATCGTGACCCGGTCGGGCACCGGCGAGCCCGTCGTGAACGTCAACGGGCCGGAGCCGGGATAAGAGCGGAGGCGGCTACGAAAGCTCGCGGTCCAACCGCCAGGTCTCGGCGCCTTCGGGCTTCGACACCTCGATGACTGTCCCGTCCTCCAGGGCCAGGCGGTAGCAGGTCAAGCGCAGGCCGTTCCGCTCCTCGAGCCACGAGCGCTCGACCTCGACCTGCTCCTCGACCCCTCCCCAGATCACGGCCCGAGGCCACTCCTCCGCCCTCCCGCCCTCGTAGAACCGCATCACCAGCTCGGGCGAGCGGGCGATCCAGAGTGGCAGCACCGGTGCCCACAGGAGGAAGACCATCCCGATGATGGCCACCGACCACGCTGGGCTGAGGTAGTGGAGCATGGGGATGGCCAGGAACGCCGCCCCGATCCGCGAAAGGTTGTAGGCCACGTCGTACACGGCGAACACGCGTCCCCGGTAGCCGTCGGGGATGGCCTCCTGGACCATGGTGTCCACGGGGATCTTCTTCCACGCGAAGGTGAGCCCGACCGCGAAGCTCCCGAACAGCACCGTGAGGCCCGTGATGTGGGTGGACAGGGCGAGGAGCGCCACCGCGCCGATGAGGAACGCGCCGGAGACGATCCGCTCCTTGGCGAACCGCTCCTCGAGCTTCCCCACCGTGAGGATGCCGAGCAGCACGCCGACGCCGCCCGCGCCGATCAGGTTCGAGAAGGACCCAACGCCTTCCCGGAACTGCTCCCGGAACACGAACAGCGAGAGGACCAGCACGATGCCCTGGCCCATTTGGTCCAGCGTGATCGAGGTGATCGGACCGACGGCCCGCGGCGTTCGGGACAGGCGGTGGATCCCGTCGGCGAACTCCCGGATCACCCGGTGGAGCTCGTCGCGAACCGGCGTCTGGGGCAGGTGATGCGGCACGAGGCTCGCGGTGATCCTGGAAGCGATGCGGGAGGCCACGATCCACATCGAGCCGGCGGCCACGATCACGGGCACGTTGCCGAACGCGTCGGACACCCGCCCACCCGCGAACACGCCGACCAGGAGCGCCACGGTCCCGCCGACCGTGGCCATCGAGTTCGCCATGAGCAGGTCCTGGATGGGGACCAGGCGCGGCACCACGGCCTGCGCCGTGGCCAGGTAGAAGCGGTTCACGGAGAACACCAGCAGGACACCGGCGTAGAAGGGGATCGCCGCACTGGTCGGATCGAGCAGAGCGAGCCCCACCACCACCGCCCGAAGCCACGGGGCCACCACCAGGATCCGCCGCCTGGACCACCGGTCGATGAACACGCCGGTGAACGGCCCGATGATCGAGAACGGAAGCGAGACCACCAGGGTGGCGATGGCGAACCCCACGGCCGTGCTCTGCTCCTCCGGGTTGAATACGACGGAGGCGACCAGGGCTGCCTGGAACAGCCCGTCCGCCGACTGGCTGACCAGCCGGATGGCGAACAGCCTGCGGAAGTCGTGGCTCAGGAGCGCCTCGCGCGACCGTGCCAGGGTCCCCTTCATCGACGGATTTTCAACCTCGAGCGATCGTCATCTCGGTGACGTGGGCTCCGCCGGGGTCGAGGACAACCCCCAGGATCTGAGCGGCAACGTCATGCGGATCCATGTAGGTGTCGAGGTCGGGCGGCTCCCCCACGTCCGGGCCCCAGAACGGGGTCCGCATCCCGCCGGGGTAGACCGTGAGCGTCCGGATGGAGCTCCCCTTGAGCGCGGCTCGCAAGGCCTCCATGAACCCCCGGCCTCCCCATTTCGCGGCGCAGTAGGCGGCCTCGTTGGGCCGGCCCACCAGGGCGGCGGATGACAGTACGGTGACGATGGTCCCGCCTCCGGCGGCGCGAAGAACGGGCAGCGCTGCGGTCGTGGCCATCATCAGCCCCCTGAGGTTCCCCGACAGAACCTCGTCGATCGCGTCTTCGGTGAGCTCCTCCACAGGTCCGAAGCGTCCCGCTCCGGCCACGTTGAACAGGAGCCTCACCTCGCGGTCGCGGGAGATCCGCGAGAACGCGTCTCGAACGTCGGCTTGCCTGGACACGTCGCAGGGGAAGCCCTCGGCGTCCCCTCCGCCCGCCCGCAAGCGGCGGAGCGCGTCGTCCAACCGGTCCGGATCACGACCGAGAATGGCGACCGAGATCCCGGTTCGGCACAGGCCCTCGGCCAGCGCTAGGCCGAGACCCGAGCCGCCCCCGGTCACGATCGCCCAGGATCCACCCATGGCGACCCCCAGAGATGCCGAGGTTCAGGCGGAGACGATAGCCCACCCCTCGGCTTGCCCCACGGGCCGCGCCAAAGCGGTTGCGCCCCGGACCGTGGCTTGACAACGTCTCGAAGGCCGTGCTTGAGTGCATGACAACGTTGTCTGCCAGGACGTCGATCGGCCAAGGCGACGACGGGACCACGACGAGCTCGGACGGGGAGCAACCGGGGCTCGGCCCGCATCGGGGGAACGGGGGGCGGGATGAGGGCGCGGCCCACCATGGTGGACGTGGCGGGGGTGGCCGGGGTCAGCCTGAAGACCGTCTCGCGGGTGGTGAACGAGGAGCGGGGCGTCCGGGCCGAGACCGCGGCGAGAGTCCGAGAGGCGGTGGCGGTGCTGGGGTACCGGGCCAACGACTCCGCCCGGAACCTTCGCCGGAGGCAGCGGCCGGCCACCGTGGGCCTCGTCATCGAGGACGTTCGCAACCCCTTCTACTCCAGCATCGCCCGGAGGGTGGAGGAGATCGCGCGCGGGCACGGCCACATGGTCGTCATCGCGAGCTCCGACGAGAACCCGGCGGCGGAGCAGAAGGCGGTGGGCACGCTCCTCGAGCGCCAGGTCACCGGACTGCTGATCGTTCCGGCCGGCCAGGACCACGGCTACCTTCTCGAGGAGATCCGACACGGCACGCCGGTCGTGTTCATGGATCGGCCGGCCCGGCGGGTCAAGGCGGACGAGGTCCTCATCGACAATGTGGGCGGCGCTCGTCATGCGATCGAGCACCTCCTCGCCTACGGGCACCGGCGGGTCGGCGTGGTGGGCGATCCGCCGACCGTGTATACCGTCGCCGAGAGGGTGAGGGGGTTCCGGCAGGCCATGGCTGCGGCTGGCGTGACGGTGGACGAGTCCTTGGTGCGCCTCGGTGGGCGAGACGTCACCGAGGCGGAGGCGTCCACCCGGGAGCTGTTTTCGATGGCCGATCCGCCCACGGCGGTCTTCACCACGAACAACCGGGCCAGCATCGGCGTGCTGCGGGCGCTCCGGGGCCGGGAATCCACCTTCGCGCTGGTAGGGTTCGACGACTTCGAGCTGGCGGACATGCTTCCGGTACCGGTCACGGTGGTGAAGCACGACCCGGCCGAGATGGGCCGGGTCGGGGCCGAGCTGCTCTTCGGCAGGCTTGCCGGAGACGAGCGCCCCCCGCAGCGGATCGTGCTCCCCACACTCCTCGTGCCTCGGGGTTCCGGCGAGATCGCCAGGCGGTCCGGGCCGTGACGACTTCGGACCGCGCGGCGATGAACGGCCACCTCCTCGAGGCGAGGGGGATCGTCAAGAGCTACGGGCACGTCCGCGCCCTCCAGGGCGCCAACTTCGACGTGTTCCCGGGGGAAGTGGCTGCGCTCGTCGGAGACAACGGGGCCGGCAAGAGCACCCTGATCAAGATCCTGTCGGGGACGGTCCAGCCCGACGGCGGGGAGATCTGGTTCGACGGCAGGACCCGGACGATCGAATCGCCGGTGGCGGCCCGGCACCTCGGTCTGGAGACCGTCTACCAGGACCTCGCCCTGGCGGCCGACCTCGACCCGGCGGCGAACCTGTTCCTCGGCCGGGAGATACGGCAGCCGGGTCTTCGCGGAAGGCTCGGGTTCATCGACAAGAAGGTCATGCGCGAGAAGGCCGAGGAGGCGTTCGCCACCCTGGGGATCGGGCTCCAGGACATCGACGTCGAGGTCGCGATGCTCTCCGGGGGGCAACGTCAGGCGGTCGCCGTGAGCCGGGCAGTGACGTGGGCGAGCCGGGTCGTCTTCATGGACGAGCCCACGGCCGCCCTCGGGGTGGTGCAGGCGCACAAGGTCCTCGAGCTGATCCGGCGCCTCCGGGGTTCGGGCATGTCGGTCGTGTTGATCAGCCACAACCTTCCGCAGGTGTTCGAGGTGGCCTACCGGATCCAGGTCCTGCGGTTGGGGAGGCGGGTGGCCACCCTCCGGC
>JBOGVI010000296.1:0-4442 GCA_050692695.1 Actinomycetota bacterium | reverse complement strand
GAGAAGTGGTGGGAATTCGGGGTGGACATCCGGGGTGGAAATCCCCGTGACGTAGATGGCCACCGCCATCCTCAACGACAGGACAGTCGGATGAGGAGGGACGATGGCCACCCCAAGGATGGACATCGCGTCGTTCGTCGGCAAGCTTCTCGAGCAAGACGATGTCGACGCGCTGCGTGAAGGTGTCAGGGTGCTCGCCCAAGCGGTGATGGAGACGGAAGTCTCCTCCCAGATCGGCGCCGCCCCCTACGAGCGGAGCACCGAGCGAGTCGCCTATCGCAACGGGTACCGAACTCGCCGGTGGGACACGAGGGTCGGCACGATCGAGCTCAAGATCCCCAAGGTCAGCGCGGGCGCCTACTTTCCCTCGCTGCTCGAGCCCCGCCGGCGGGCGGAGAAGGCGCTGCACGCGGTCGTCGTCGAGGCCTACGTGAAGGGCGTGTCGACCCGCAAGGTCGACGACCTCGTGCGAGCGCTCGGGATCGACGGGATCTCCCGCTCGGAGGTCTCTCGGATCTGCAAGGTGCTCGACGCCGAGGTGCACGAGTTCCTCGGCCGACCCATCGAGGTCGAGTGCCCGTACCTCTGGCTTCCACAAGGTTCGCGAGGCCGGTCGGGTGGTCTCCGTCGCCACCGTCGTTCCGATCGGGGTCACGGAGGAGGGCGAGCGTACGGTGCTCGGTGCGGCTACCGGGGCGAGCGAGGACCACCAGTTCTGGGCCTCGTTCCTGCGCCAGCTCGTCAAGCGAGGCCTGAAGGGTGTCCGCCTGGTGATCTTCGACGCTCACGAGGGGCTGCGACAGGCGATCGCGAAGGTCCTGCACGAGGCCACCTGGCAGCGATCATCCGTCAACATAGGCGGTGGCGGGACGGTCCCGCTGGTCATCTCCGCCGCCGGGAAGAGGACCTTGGCAACGTGACCCGAGAGGTCCAGCGGCAGACCCGTCCCTCCCGGCGGTGGCGGACCTTCGACCGGCCAGTGGGAGTCGTGCCTCGAGCACCTGGATGAGCGTCCGGCGAGGTCGGCCACGGAGATGGCGCGACCACTCACGAGCATCAGCTCTGCGTCGTGGACGAAGCGGGGCACAGGCAGCTGGAGCTGCGGATCGCCCACGACGTCGCGGGCCTCAAGGAACTCCTCCTGCAGCTCGCGAAGCACGGCGACCGCGTTCCCGTCGCCGTTGAGCGGGCCGAGGGGTTGCTCGTTGAGCACCTGCAGGCTCACGGTCACCCGGTGTTCCCCGTCTCACCGAGGATCGCGGCGAGAGCCCGGGAGCGCTACCGAGTGGCACCGGTCAAGGACGATCGCTTCGATGCGTTCGTGCTCGCGGACACGCTCCGCCACGAGCACGGGCGATGGCGTCCGCTCTCGGTCCCCTCGCCGCTGCGGGCCGAGCTGCGGGCGCTCACGCGCGACCGCGGTCGGCTGCTCGAGACGCAGCAGGCGACCGAGGCGCAGCTCCGAGCGATCCTCGAGTCCTACCACCCTGCCCCGGCGAGGCTGTTCTCATTGCTCGATCGACAGATCACGCTCGCGTTCATCGGCGACTACCCGACTCCAGCGGTCACCTCGAGGGTGCGCACCGCGCGGATGGCGGGGTTCCTGCGGCGCAACGCCTACACCGGCCGGGTCCCCGCCCAGGTCCTCGCCGAGCGCATGCGGGCAAACCTGCTGTCGGGCTCGGCGGGGCACGGTCGCGGGCAAGGCGCACTCGGCGAAGACCTTCGCGCACCTGTTGGGGGTGATGAACCAGGCGCTCGCCGAGTTCGACGATGCGATCGCCTCGGTGGTGGCCGAGCACCCGGACGCTCCGATCTTCGCGAGCTTCCCGGCGGTCGGCCCGATCCTCACGGCCGTCCTGCTCGCCGAGATCGGGGAGGACCGCAGCCGCTACCCGACCCCCCAGACGCTGCTCGCCGAGTCGGGGCTGGCGCCGGTCACCCGGTCCTCCGGGCGATCACGAAGCGTCCGGTTCCGCTACGCGGCGAACACCCGGCTTCGGGAAGCGACGATGTGGTGGGCGTTCAACTCGCTCAAGACATCGCCGTGGGCAGCTGCCGCGTTCCGCCAGGCGCGCGAGGAGCGTGGGCAGCGCTACCACCGCGCGCTCCGGGGCCTGGCGGCGAGGTGGATGCGGGTGGCATGGCGGTGCTGGCAGGACGGCAGCACCTACGACTCGGCGCACCACACAGGAGCGGCGATCGCCGAACGCTCGGCCTGATCACCGTCTCTCCCGAGCTACGACCGGCGGCTCGCCGGTCGCTTCAGCGTGCCCAGCCTTGGCGACTGCGAATCGAGAAAGTCGGAGGCCAAAGTTGACAGTGGGAGTCTCATCCGCCGACGTCAGCGCCTGCTCAACGAGGCCGAAGGGCTGCTCAACAAGCTCCCTCTACAGCTCACCGCAGGCCTCCCGAAGCAGGTGGCCTCGCGCCTGAGCCGGGTGGCCTGTCTCGACCGCTCGGGTGTGGTCCTCACTCCCGCGCTCGCTGAGATGTTGGACTGGCTCACGGAGCTGGCTGCGGATCTCGGGCAGTGGGAAGCTCGCATCGAGGAGCTCGAGGACCGGCTGGCACCCCTCCTGGCCGCCTGTTGTTCCACGCTCACCGAGGAGTTCGGGATCGGCCTGGTGTCGGCGGCCGAGCTCGTGGCGGCCGTGGGTGATCCCTCGCGGTTCAAGACGGAGGGCGGGTTCGCCAGGTGGTGCGGTGTGGCACCGGTCGCGGTGTCCTCCGGTGAGGGCGACGGCGAGCCGATCCGCCACCGGCTGGATCTCCTGGGCAACCGGCAGGTGAACCGGATCCTGCACACGATGTCGGTGACCCAGGCCCGTCACCTGCCCTCGGCGATGGAGTACATGGCTCGAAAGCGAGCTGAGGGGAAGACGAAGAAAGAGGCCAGGAGGGCCCACAAGCGGCAGCTCGCCAAGCGCGTCATTCGGCGGATGTGGGCCGACCAGAACAGCGTGCGGGTGCACGACGAGACCTTCCGACCGACTCCGTTCATCCGCGTTGCTTGACAAAGGAGCTTCGGAACCTGCTGTCGACCGTTCCCAAGGGCGTGCAAGAGGCGGTCGCGGCGATCGTGCGCACGATCTTCGCGCAGCCGGATCGGGAGCAGGTGGCCGCCCAGCTTCATCGCGTGATCGAGCAACTGCACGATCGCTTCCCCGAGGCGGCCAAGCTCCTGGAGGAGGCCGGGTGCGACGTCACGGCCTTCGCCTCGCTGCCTCCCGAGCACTGGCGGCAGATCTGGTCCAACAATCCTCAGGAGCGGCTGAACAAGGAGATCAGAAGGCGCACCGACGTGGTGGGCATCTTCCCCAACCGGGCCGCCATCATCCGCCTGGTGGGGGCGGTCCTTGCCGAGCAGCATGATGAGTGGGCCTTGGCCCGCCGGTACATGAGCGCCGAATCTCTGGCCAAGGCACGGATGGTCGTGATCGACGGAGACGACGTCGCGGAGGAGGTGAGAGGCGAGCTGGTGGCCGCCAGCTAAGCGTTCAGACCGAGCGATGAAGCGGTGATCTCATACACCACTTGCGCGGACGTGGCCATGGGCTCGGAGGCAGCTACCTGAGGTGGTTCATTTTCGACCGGCGTTGACAATAGGGGCGGTTGACTCCGACCTCCCCGGGGGAGCCGCGCTTCGGAGCGGGGCTTGGCTCCTGTGCTGTTCAGCGATCGCCAGTGCTGCTTCGGCGCGGCAGCAGCAATCTCCCGGTCCTTCGAAGGATCGGAGGGGCCTTGTTCAGCTCCTTGAGCCTTTCTTCGAGGGCCGTGAGCCTCCGCCGTGGCCACCGAGGCCCGAACACCCCAAGCCCGTCCATCTGATCAGACGCACGGCGAATCCTGCCTAGTCAAGCCAATCGGGGCACTCGCGCCCTGCGCCACGATGGAACTCCTCGACCACCCGCCGGGCCGCGTCGACCGCCCACCGTGCCGTCTCGACCGAGAGCGCCGGGGGCACCTCCGGCGGAGGGGCGGGCGAACGGCGGTCCAGCCGCTCCGGCGGGCCCGAGAAGCCGGCGACCCCGTCCCGGAGCGCGTGCAACCGCTCCAGGTCCGGCGCGGCGTCGAGCTGCCTCCCCAGGGTCCGCTCGCACAGGTCGTGCCACTTGGGGAGGAACCGGGCTCGCTCGTTGAAGCTTCCGATCTCCTCCCTGCCGAGCTGGTTCACGAGGGACTCGAGGGCCGCGTGCGCCGCCAGGACCGCGAGCACGGCGAACCCCTCGTCCCCCGCAGCTCGCCCGGCCATCTCGTCGGCCAGGCGCAGGAGCTGCCCAGGGTCGGTCATCGGGCGCCGGAAGGTCCTAGGGGGGTCCGGCGCTGCCACGGGCCGGGCGGGCTGGCGCGAACTGGTCGCACGTGTAGGACCCGCTGATCGCTCCCCGCACGTACCGGCATCCCCCCACCGCGAGCTTGGGGAACATGAACCTGCACGC
>JBOGVI010000295.1:0-12879 GCA_050692695.1 Actinomycetota bacterium | reverse complement strand
TGCCTTCGGTCGAGGGAACGACGCCCGTACCGCTCGAAGTGCGCGAGCGTTGGCAGGAGCGCCTGTCGATCGCGGACCCGTTGTACGAAGCCGAGGGTCTTTCACTGCTCTCGGACTTCGGTATTCCCGTGGTGCCGGTATCGCTGGTCGGGTCCCTCGAGGACGCCGTCGCGGCTGCAGAGCGCATTGGGTTCCCGGTTGCGCTGAAGACCGCGAGCCCGGGGGTTGAGCACAAGTCGGACGTCGGCGGCGTGCGGCTCGGGCTCGGAGATCGTACGGCGCTCACCGGGGCCTACGGCGATCTGAGCGCGTCGCTGGGCCCGACGGTGACCGTCGCGGCGATGGCGCCGCCTGGCGTCGAGATCCACCTCGGGATCGTGGGCGATCCGCAGTTCGGGCCGCTCGTGCTCGTCGCCGCCGGCGGTGTGCTCGTCGAGGTACTGAAGGACCGCCGCCTGGCCTTGCCGCCGCTCGACGACACAAGGGCTCGTCGCCTGATCGACGGGCTGAAGGTCCGGCCGCTCCTCGATGGCGTCCGCGGGCAACCGCCCGCCGACGTGGGCGCGCTCGCGAAGGCGGTGGTCGCGCTGTCGTGGCTGGCCCACGACCTCGGCGACCATCTCGAGGCCCTGGACGCGAACCCCGTTGTCTGCGGCCCGAACGGCTGCCTTGCCGTCGACGCCCTCGTCATCCCCCGCCGGACTTAGCCCTCCTCCACCTCTCACGCTGGCGGTAGGTTCACATGCGTGACGTACATCCGCGTGCCGGGGCCGGGGGAGGACGCGTTCGGGCACCTCGGGCCAACGTTGGTCCGGCTGGACGAGGAGACCGCTTGCCGCAAGCTGGGGACGGTACTGTGGACCGTAGACCCCTGGCTGTCCCCATGAACTGGGACGAGGGCCCGCAGCGGGGTCGGCACTTCACGCTGATCCGGTGTCCGGCCTACGCCAGGCTGTTGCATTCCCTGCTGGTTTCCAGGCGGGGTGAGCAAAAGGCCGAGTCGTGGCCGTGGACCCGGCTGCTCGGAGACCGGGCGAGCATGCTCGGCCCGGACACGCGTTTCCGAGAAGCTGCCGGCCGCGGAGTCGAGCGTGATGGACGACTGGCTGGGGGCCGAGCCGCCCATACCGCCCGGGGTAGGCGGCTAGGTTCGGAACAGGCGGGGACTAACCGGCTGCTGCCAGCTCAGTTGCTCGATGCCTAGACCGGGTTGTCGACGGGGACGATGCCGGGCTCCCAGCCCGGGTAGTCCTCGGGGAAGTCGAGGGCTTCTCCGTAGCACTTCAGCTTCCCGAGCGGCATCGCATCCCTCCTGGGGTTCCGGTCGAAATCGAAGACGTGCTCGAAGTTATGGGTCTGCTCGATCCGCGGGGTGAGGTACGGCAGGCCCCAGTTGTCCTCGATGAACTTGAGCGGCGAGGAGAACTCGCCTAGGGCGTCGTCGATGTATCCCCTCTTCGCGTAGGGCGAGATCACGAGCGACGGCACCCGGATCCCCAGGCCGAGGTCGTCTACCTGGGGGGGCAGGACATGGTCGTAGAAGCCGCCCCACTCGTCCCACGTGAGGAAGATGGCGGTGTGCATCCACGCGTCGCTCCGCATCACGGCGTTCACGATGTCGGCCACGAAGTTCTGGGCGAAGCACGTGGAGAACGGCGGGTGGTCGGAGAGCTCGAACCTCGGCGTGACCCAGGTGACCGCCGGAAGCCGCCCGGCCTCGATGTCCCGGACCAGGCGATCCACCGGCCGGACGTGCTCGTGGAACATGTCGGTGTGGAAGATGGGGCCGATCCCGTTCAGCGCGTTCCAGAAGTAGCCGGGCTGGCCGGGAACTGCCGCGTAGTACGCCCAGTCCACGCCGATCCCCGACAGCTGCTGCGGCACGGTCTCGAAGGTGAAGCACGAGTCGTGCTTCGTGAGGTTCCCCTTGTCGTCCTTCACGAACACGAATACGTCGTCGCCGAGGGCGTCGCAGCCCCAGCTCTTGAACTTCTTGTCGTCGATCACCGCGGTCTCGATGTTCTCGGGGTTGTCGATCGCGCCGCCCGCCTGCCCGGCCACGAAGAAGAAGTGGTTGGGATACGAGGGGCCGCCGACCGAGGCGAAGAAGTTGTCGGACAGCACGTAGTCGTCGGCCAGCGCCCAGTAGTTCGGGACCTGGTCCCCATCGAACTGCGAGTAGGCGTAGACGGGGCCGTAGACGCCGAGGTCGAACCCGTCGAGCGTCCCGCCGTTCATGCTGCTCAGGTGGGCGGCCCGGTCGTGGGGGAGGTCGCCCGGCAGCCACTCGGGTGACCGGATCAGCGGGACCTCCCGGCCGTGCTTCACGCCGACGGTGGTGCCGTTCGCCCCCGGGTACTTGCCGAACAGGTTGTCGAAGCTCCGGTTCTCCAGGAACAGGTAGATGACGCGCTTGATCGGCCACTGCGTGTCGATGGCCGGCGTCGGGTCGGTGACCCTCGGGGCCATTCGGCCCCCGGTGCACGAGAAGAGCGTGGCCCCCGCCACCGCCATCGCGGACCGGGACAGGAACTGCCTGCGCGTCACGCGCTCGTGTTCGACGGGCACGGCCACTCAACCTACCAAGGAACGCTCCGGACGGTATCCTCCCCGGACCCCGCCCCACACGGAGCTCGAGTGACGACAAGAACGTACCTGTTCGCCCTCTTGGCAGCGACGGCCATGGCGGTGGCCGCGTGCGACGCGGGCGGGCGTTCCAACGAGCCGTCGCCGACGTCTCCACCGCCGGTGTCCCCGACCGTGGCCACCCCAACGACCTCGCCGGTGCCGCCGCCTCTCACGCCGGCCACGCCCCCGCCTACCAGTGGCGAGGCCACGCCCACCTGCGTGAACGGGTGGGTAACGCCCCCCCGCGACTCCCCGTCGTACCTCCAACCCCTCGGCATCATCCGCCGCGCGACCCGGGTCGACGGCCCGCTCGTGTTGGTGGACATGCGTTCCTTCTCGGGCCCGGAGTCCCCCCCGTCGGACAAGGGTTACATCGCGCTGGTGCAGCGATGGTACGTCAAGCTGTACGCGGCGAGGGACCCGGCGTTCCAGGGCCGGTTCCTGGTGGAGTCACGCCGGTTCGGCCGGGGGCTCTCGGCCGTCGCGCCTTACCGCACGCGAGGGTTCCGGTCGCCGGACTGGATCGGGTTCCAGTTCGACAGTGCGGACACGTCGCCGAAGACCTACCCAAGGCTCCCGGGTACGTGGCAGGGGATCCCGTACGACTTCGTGAAGGGCGGCGGGGGCCTCACCATCCCGGGCCTACCGGAGCAGGTCGCCGGCTGCCTGGACGGGACGTAGCCAAACCGGCCGGTCTCAAAACCACGGCTCTAGGTCCCGGTCGCTGAGAGGCCGTCTCGACGAGGGACGTCGCACGGTCGCTGGGAACAGGGATGGGTTCAACCGACGCCAACCAGATCCAGGACCCGCCGGCGCTCTCACCGGGATGGCCGCCCCGCTTCGCCTTGAGTTGACTCCTCCGCTGCCTGTCCTCGCACCCTCGTACGCGGGCCTCGGGGTGCGCGGGCTGGCCATGGTTATCGACGCGCGTCATCTTCCTCCCCGGCCCAGGGCGGGCTCCAGACGTCGAACGCAAAGCCCGGTCGCGTCCTCCTCTCAGGTGCAGGTCAGAGAGCCACGGAGGACGAACGTGGCGCGCCGCTTCGCGGTGTCGCGATAGCCCACGGCCCACATCGTGCCGTCGGGGAGGGCCGTGGCGGCGGTGAGGGTCTCCGAGCCCGGCACGCCCGGCCCCTCCGAGCCCGGCACCCCCGGTCCCGGCACCGCCGGTCCCGGGACGATGGCCCAACCCGTACCGTCGAACCGCTGGACCAGCGCCCTGGTGACGCCCTCCTCGCTCCCTGGGCTCGAGCCCACCGCCCACACGTCCTCGGTGGAGACGGCGGCGACCCCGTGGAGCTCGCCTCCGCGCCGGGCAGCCCCGACCGGCGCCCAGGTCGTGCCGTCCCACTGGTAGATGGCAGACCCGACGGCCCAGGCCTGGCCGCCCACGACCGGCTCGATCGCCACGAGCGGCGCACGCGCGGGGATGGGGACCGTCCGCCAACGCGTCCCGTCGAACCGCAGGACCAGCGGCTGGTTGCCCCGGGAGCCGATGGCCCACACGTCCCTCGGGCCGACGGCCCGGACCGCCAGCAAGGCGCTGGTTCCGGGGAATGCCGGGGTGGCCTCGGGGGTCCAGGTGACCCCGTCCCACCGAAGGATGAGGGCCTGTTCGGTGGCGGCCCTGCCCGACGAGCCCACGGCCCACACGTTGCGACCCACCGCGGCGACGCCGTGCAGGATCCCGCCACCCGGCACCGCCACCGGCGAGACGCTCCATCCCTCCCCGTCCCAGTGCTCGATCAGGGGCCGGTCTCCCGCACCGCTCGAGGACCGGCCGACCGCCCACACGTTGTCGGGTGCCGCCGCAGCCACGGCGTTCAGGACGTTCACGGTGGTGCCGTCGTTCGGACTGGGCACCACGAACCAGAAGGCTCCGTTCCACCGTTCCACCAGGGTCGAGGAGGGGGCGTCGGGCGGGCCGAACCCACCCACCGCCCAGACATCGTCCGCCGCCACGGCCGTGACCGCCAAGAGCTGGTTGCCCTCGTCGTCGGGATCGACGCTCTCGGCGACCTCCCAGGCCGGCTCGCAGACCGGCGAGGGGGACGCCGCGGTGGCCGTGGGCGTGGCCCGCGGCTCCTCGCCTCCGGGGACGGCGGTATCGATCCCGAACAGCACCACGGCCGTGGCCGCCGCGGCCACGGCGCCGTTCCGCAGGGCTCGTCGCTGGATGGGGTTCACGCTCGCCAGAACGCTACCCCGCCGGGGCGGTCCTCGCCGCTATCCCTTGGCGGTTCGGCGGGCCGCACAGTACCCTCCGGCCGTCGTGCGGTCGCTCGAACGCGACGTCGTCGTGATCGGCGGGGGCCACAACGGGCTGGCGTGTGCCGCCTACCTGGCCCAGGCCGGCCTGGACGTCCTGGTGCTGGAACGTCGCGATGTTCTCGGGGGCGCGGCCGTGACCGAGGAGCCCTGGCCGGGGTACCGCGTCTCCAGCGCCTCGTACGTGGTGAGCCTGATGCCGCCCCGGATCGTGGACGAGCTCCGGCTGAAGCGGCACGGCTATGCGGTCTCGATCATCACGCCGGACTACTTCGTCCCGTTCCCGGACGGGACATCGCTCACGCTCTGGGGCGACGTCGGGCGTGACGCCGAGAGCATCGCCCGGTTCTCGAAGAAGGACGCCGACGCCTACGTTGAGTTCGACCGGTACTTCGAGCGGGTGGCCCGGTTGCTGAAGGACCTCCTGTTCGTGGTGCCGCCGAACCTGCGGATGCGGGACCTCCCCCGGTGGGTCCGGACGGCCGGGAGGGTCCGGAGGTGGACCGGCCGAGACGTCCACGAGGCGGTTCGCCTGTTCACCATGAGCGCGGCCGACTTCCTCGACGAGTGGTTCGATGACGAACGGGTGAAGGGCGCCCTCGCCACGCAGGCCATCATCGGCGGGTGGTGCGGGCCGATGTCACCTGGCTCCGCCTACGTGCTCATGCACCACTGGATCGGCGAGGTCGATGGGCACGCCGGCGCGTGGGGATGGGTCATGGGTGGCATGGGCGGCGTGTCGGGCGCCATTGGGCGCGCGGCCGAAGCCGCCGGCACCGAGATCAGGACGAACGCGGAGGTCCACCGGGTGGCCATCGACGCCGGGGGGCGCGCAGTGGGGGTGGAGCTGGCCGACGGCTCTCTGGTCAAGGCAAAGCTCGTGGTATCGGGGGCCCACCCCGTCACGACGTATCTCGACATGGTCGGCGAGGACCGCTTGCCGGACGACGTGGTCCGCGACGTCGGGCGGTACCGCTCGCGAAGCGGCTCGGTGAAGGTGAACGTCGCGCTGTCCGAGCTGCCCCGGTTCCCATCCTGGGACCAGGACGGCAACGTGCACCTCGGCTTGGCCGCCGTCTCGCCTTCCATCGAGTACCTGGAGCGGGCGTGGGACGACGCGAAGTACGGCCGTGCGAGCGAGCATCCGTACGTGGAGGTGGTGTTCCCCACGGCGCACGAGGCCGGGCTGGCCCCGGAGGGCAAGCACGTGATGCTGGCGTTCTGTCAGTACGGGCCGTACGAGCTTCGAGAGGGGTCGTGGGACACGGAGCGCGAGCGGTTCGGCAAGCGCGTGATCGACGCGTTGGGCGAATTCGCGCCGAACCTGCCCGACGCGGTCGAGCACATGGAGGTGCTCGCGCCGAAGGACATCGAGGAACGGTTCGGACTGGTCGGTGGGAACATCATGCACGGCGAGCTGACCCCGGACCAGATGTTCTCGTTCCGCCCCATCCCCTTCTACGGCGACTACCGCTCGCCGGTGCCCGGCCTGTACCTCTGCGGCGCTGGCACGCACCCCGGCGGCGGCGTGATGGGAGTGCCGGGCCGAAACGCCGCGACCGTCGTCCTCCGTGACCACCGGCGGGGCAGGTGCGTCGACCGCGTGAGATCGTTCCGGCTGTAGATGCTGTCCGAGCTGGCGTCGGCGGTTCGGGAAGGGCGGGTCTCTGCCAAGGAGCTCGTCGCGGAGGCGTACGAGCGCATCGAGAGGCTGAACCCTTCGCTGAACGCGGTCGTGGTCCTTCGTCCGGCCGAGGAGGCCCTCGAGGAAGCGCAGACGAAGCAGGACGCGGCGCTGATGTCGGACGAGCCGTTCCCCCTGTTCGGGCTGCCCCTCCTGGTGAAGGACAACACCGACGTGGCCGGGATGCGCACGACCAGGGGCTCGCGCCTCCTCGCCGAGGCGCTCCCCGCTGAACAAGACGCCATCGTGGTCGAACGGCTCCGTGCCGCGGGGGCCGTGGTGGTGGGCAAGACCAACGTCCCCGAGTTCTCGTTCTATGGGTTCACCGACAACCTGCTGTTCGGCCCTACCGGGAACCCATGGGGGCACGAATGGTCGCCCGGCGGGTCGAGCGGGGGATCCGGCGCCGCGCTCGCGGCGGGGATGGCGCCGCTGGTGACGGCAACCGACGGCGGTGGCTCGGTCCGCATCCCCGCCGCCCTGTGCGGCCTGGCCGGCCTGAAGCCCACGAACGGGCTGGTGGGGCGGCGGCCCGTCCCGGCGTGGATGGACCTGTCCACCGACGGGCCGCTCGCCTGCACGATCGCCGACCTCCGGCTGCTGCTCGACGTGATGCGGGGGCCTGTGGCCGGAGATCCAACCGCGGTGCCGTCGTGGGAGCCGGGCGGCGGCCGGGTGTCGCGCGTCCTCGCGTCGCCCCGGACGTGGGACCGGGGGCCGCTCCCGCCGGCGGTGGAGGGGCGGTACCGCTTGGCGCTGGCGAGCGTCGAACGCGACCTCGGGCTCCCGGTCGAGGAGGTCGAGCCCGGGTCGATCCTCGGCCCAGCCGGCAACCCCGACGACGACTGGTTCGACACCGTGGCCGTCGAGCGGTTGCACGCGCTGGGGCGCGAGATCGTGCGAGCGAACCTGGACCAGCTCAGCCCGCCGTTCCGCTTCGCCATGGAGTACGCGCTCGGCATCACGCTCGCCCGCTACGTGCAGGCCCGCCTGAACCGGTTCGAGTACGCGCGGCGGATGGACGAGCTGCTCGGCGAGGACGCGGTGTTCGTCTGCCCGACCCTCGGGTACGAAGGGTGGCTGGCCGACGGCATCCTGCCAGGCACTGAGGGACCCGCGGGCGGCGAGGGCTACAACACGGGCGAGGCCAACCTCACCGGCCACCCGGCGCTGTCGGTGCCGGCCGGCATGTCGCCGAACGGCATCCCGTTCGGCCTCCAGATCACCGGCCCCCGGTTCCGCGACGACCTGGTCCTCGACGTCGGCGCCGCCTGGGAGGCGGCGAATCCCTGGCCGCCCGTTGCCCCCGGATACGAGATCTTCGGGATCGCCGCCGTGTAGCTACGCGGCGAGGTCGCGGCGCTCGAAGGTCACCAGGGCGAGGCCGAAGGCGACCGCCACGATGGCCGCCAGCACCAGCGCGTGGACGGGATCCAGGCCGTTCACAAGCGGCTCTGCCCCCCGGTAGTAGTAGAAGGGCGAGAGCTTCTGGAGCCACTCCAGGGTCTCCACCGAGGGGGCGAGGACGTCGAACAGGTACGTGGCCGCCGCGAGGCCGCTCGTCACGCCGATGGCCAGGGCCCGCCGCCCGGTGGCGCACCCGATGGCCAGGGCGATCGACCCGAAGCTCACGGCGAGCAGATAGCAGCTCACCACGGCCGCGGCCAGCTTCCAGAGGCCCGGCGTGAGGTCGAACGGCGATCCCAGCGCCGCCACCGATGCCCACAGGACCACCGACAACCCCAGGGCGCCGGCGAGCATCGCGCCGAACTTGTCCACGACCACTCGCCGCCTGCGGACCGGGGTGGCCAGAAGGAGGTCCAGCGACTGCCTCTCCTCCTCGCCGGCGATGGCCCGGGCCCCGGACCCGATCGCGTACAGCAGCAGCAGGAGCGGAGCCATGAAGCTGAACAGCTCCGTGTTCAGGTAGCCGGCGGGTGAGGTGAAGTCGCCGCTCTCGCCGAGGAACGCCCGGCGCAAGGGCTCGGGGAAGCTCTCGATGTACTCGTTCAGCTTGGCGGCGCTGTCCCGGATGCTCGGGTAGAAGCCCGCGTACATCAGGACGACGGCGATGAACCCCAGGCCCCACCACGCCAGCGCCCGCCGCTGGTCCCTGAGCGTCTTCAGCGCCACGGTCCGGAGCATGGGGCTGCGGTCGCGGACGCCGTGGCCATCCCGCTCACCCCCTCCGTAGAACGTGAGGAAGATGTCCTCGAGGCTCGGCTCGTGGCTGGTGAGGTCCACCACCTCGAACCGGGCCGCGGCCTTCACCACCGCGTCCATGGGGCCGACCACGGTGCACCGAACCCGGTCGCCCTCCGATGCCACGTCGCGGACCTCGGGCAAGCCCTCGAAGGCTTCGGCCGGCACAGGGCCCGCGAAGTGGATCTCCAAGGTCCGCATCCCCTTCGCCCGCAGGTCGCCGATGTCCTCCACCGCGACCAAGCGGCCGTCACGGATGATGCCGACACGGTCGCACAGCCGCTCCACCTCCGGCATCACGTGCGACGAGAGGAACACCGTGCGTCCTTCCTGCCTGATCTCCCCGATCATGTGGTGGAACTCCTGCTGTACTAGGGGGTCGAGCCCCGTAGTCGGCTCGTCAAGGATCAGCAGCTCGGGGCGGTGCATGAACGCCTGGATCAGCCCGACCTTCTGCCTGTTGCCGTGGGACAGGGAGCGGATGCGCATCCCGAGGTGAAGGTCGAGTCGGTCGGCGAGCTCGCCGACGTATGCCCGGTCGATCCCGCCGCGAAGGGACCCCAGGTGGTCGAGGTACTCCGCTCCCGTGAGGTTCTCGTACAGCGTGTATTCGCCGGGGAGGTAGCCGGTCCGACGGTGGATCTCGATGGAGCCCTGTCCGGTGTCCAGCCCCAAGACCCTGGCCCGTCCCGCCGTGGGCCGGATGAAGTCGAGGAGCGTCCGGATCGTCGTGGTCTTGCCGGCGCCGTTCGGCCCCAGGTAGCCGAACACCTCCCCGGGGGCGACCGCGAACGAGAGGTCGATCACGCCCCGCTGCTTGCCGTAGAACTTCGTCAGGCCATCGGCCACGATGACGTCGGCCACGAACGCATCTCCACCCGTCGGTCGGTGCCACTGTGGCAGCGGCATGCCGCCTCGACAAGGAAGAACGGCCCGCCGGCCCCGGGCCCAACGTCCCTGGGTGCTTCGGCCCGACGCCGGGTCGGTAGGGCCCGAGGTTGGACCCCAGACGCCGGGGGCGCCGGAGGAGGCGGGCCACCGATACCGGCGCGGGCGGGTACGTCAAGGCTAGGCTCATCTCGATGGAGGAGCGGCTGTTGCTCGTCGAGGACGACCCGTCGATCCGGGAGACGACGGCGATCGGGCTCCGCGATGCCGGCTTCCGCGTGACGACGGCGCCCGACGGCAGGGAGGCGCTACTGCGCTTCCGGCAAGCTCCGTTCGACCTGCTGGTGCTGGATGTGATGCTCCCTTCAGTTGACGGCTTCGAGGTGTGCCGTGAGGTCCGGAAGAAGAGTCGGGTCCCGATCGTCATGCTCACGGCGAAGGCGGATGCGACCAACGTGGTGGTCGGCCTCGAGCTCGGTGCCGACGATTACGTGACGAAGCCGTTCGACCTCCCCGTGCTTGTCGCGAGGGTCCGGGCCGTGCTCCGGCGGGCCGCGACCGAGCCGGAGGAGCGCTCGATCGCGGTGGGTGACTTGGAGGTCGATCCGGCCGCGTTCGTGGCCCGCAAACGAGGCCAGGAAATTCACCTCACGGCAACCGAGTTCCGGCTCCTGCTGGAGCTCGTGCGCCGGCCCGGGCAGGTCTTCACTCGCGAGCTCCTCCTCGAGGACGTCTGGGGCTACGACTATCTCGGCGACTCCAGGCTGGTGGATGTGGCGATCCAGCGTCTTCGCTCGAAAGTGGAGGACGATCCGTCGCACCCATCGCTGATCGCCACCGTCCGGGGCGTCGGGTACCGGCTCGATCGGGGCTGACGTGCGTCGGGCCGTGCCAGCCCCCACCCGCATGCGCCGCCGGCTGACGATCGCGTTCGTCGCGGTGGCCGGCGTGCTGACCGGCGCCCTGGCGCTGGGGTCGTTCCTCCTCGTCCGGGAGGCCCGCCTCCGCGACTCGCTCCAACGCGCGGAGCGGGAGGTCAACGTTGGCCTACGCACGGCCGCGAACCTCCCCTCGGAGGCGAGGAACCTCAGCGAGTTCGCGGTGACCTACCAGAGGGAGCGCGCAGTCCGCGCCGCCGTCGTCGCCGGCGACCGCCGGTTCGCCTCCGATCCATCGGTCAACCCAGAGCTCCCGGGCGCTCTCCGGCAGCTGGTCGCCGCGGGGAACGTAGCGTACGAGCGGCTCGAAGTCGCTGGTCGCCCTTACCTCGTGGTGGGTGCCCGGCCGCCAGGCTCGTCGGTGGAGCTGTATCTGTTCTTCCCGGAGGACGCGCTTCGCGACGACCTCAGCGAGCTCGCGACGGTGTTGGCCGCCGGATGGGTCGCGATCCTCGCGCTCGCGGCGATCGTCGGGCGGATCGTCGCCGTCCGGACCCTCGCGCCGGTCGCGGAGGCCAGCCACGCCGCGCGATCGATGGCCGAGGGGCTCCTCGCCACACGGCTCCAGGTGACCACGGACGACGAGTTCGGCCAGTGGGCCGCGTCGTTCAACGAGATGGCGGAGGCGCTCGAGTCGAAGATCCGCGCGCTCGAGGACGCGGAGACGCGCGAGCGGCGATTCACCTCCAACGTGGCCCATGAGCTCCGCACGCCGCTCACCGCGCTGGTCTCCGAGGCCGCGCTCCTCCAGGAGCATCTCGATAGCGTTCCCGAGCCGGCCCGCCGTCCGGCCGAGCTCTTGGTGGACGATGTCGCCCGCCTGCGGACACTGGTGGAGGATCTCATGGAGATCTCCCGGTTCGACGCCGGCGCGGAGGAGGCCGTCCGCGCGCCGGTGGATCTCGGAAGGCTCGTGGAGGCCACGATCGAGGCGCGCGGCTGGACGGGCCGGGTCCATGTTCGGTCCGGCCACGTTTCCATCGAGTCTGACCGCCGGCGGATCGAGCGCGTGGTGTCGAACCTCGTGGGCAACGCGCTCGAGCACGGCGGGCAGGGGGTCGAGGTCCTCGTGGGGGCCGACGGCCGCGCAGCGTTCGTCGAGGTCTCGGACCGGGGCCCGGGGATCCGACCCGAGGACCTGCCCCACGTCTTCGACCGCTTCTACAAGGCCGACCCCTCCCGGGCCGGGCACGGGAGCGGGCTCGGGCTCCCCATCGCGCTGGAGAACGCGCGCCTGCTGGGCGGGAACGTCGAGGTGTCGAGCGAGGTCGGTGTCGGGAGCCGCTTCACCCTGCAGCTGCCCGTTGCCGAACCGTTACGTACGGGTGACGCTCCCGTTTCCTCCGGCTTCCAGGATGACGGTGGAAGCCGAGTGGAAGGAGGAGAGCCATGAAGCGCACGATCGTCCTCGCAGCGGTCATCGGCCTGTTCGCGGTGTCTTGCGCCGAGCGAGGCCCGGGCGTGATCGGGCCGGCGCCCACCGGCGCCGACACCCCGACGGGTGAGCCGACCGAGTCCCCGGTCACCGGCAAGACCGTCACGCTCGAGGTCTGGTTCGCGTACGTCCCCCGGGGCGAGAGGCCGGACATCGAGCAGGAGTGGCTGTTCGCGACGGAGCGAACGCTCCCCGCCACACAGGCGGTGGGGCGGGAGGCGCTCACCGAGCTGTTCGAGGGCCCGACGCGCGAGGAGGGTGGTGCGGGCGTCTCCACCGCCGTGCCGAACGGCACGGAGATCCTCGACCTGTCGATCGACGACGGCATCGCCACGGTCGATCTCTCCTCCGAGTTCGAGTCGGGGGGCGGGTCGGCGTCGGTGTTGATGCGCCTGGCACAGCTCACCTACACCCTGACTCAGTTCCCGACCGTCGACGAGGTCGCCCTCCAGATCGAGGGCGCTCCGGTCGAGGTCTTCTCGGGCGAGGGTGTCGTGATCGACCACCCCATGGCCCGGAGGGACTTCGACCACCTCCTGCCCCCGATCCTGGTGGCATCGCCGGTGATCGGCGAGCGCGTGCGCAGCGCGATCACCATCGTCGGGTCCTCCGACGTGTTCGAGGCCACGGTCTCGATCTCGATCCTGGACGAGAACGACGACCCGATCGTGCAGACGTTCACCACCGCCACGTGCGGCACCGGCTGCCGTGGCGACTACGAGACGAACGTGAGCTACGAGCTCGGTCGGACGCAGGAGGGCACCGTCGTGGTCTTCGAGTCGAGCGCGGAGGACGGCTCGCCGATCCACGTCGTGGAGGTCCCGGTCACGCTGGTC
>JBOGVI010000294.1:0-3784 GCA_050692695.1 Actinomycetota bacterium | reverse complement strand
GCGTGCAGGTTCATGTTCCCCAAGCTCGCGGTGGGGGGATGCCGGTACGTGCGGGGAGCGATCAGCGGGTCCTACACGTGCGACCAGTTCGCGCCAGCCCGCCCGGCCCGTGGCAGCGCCGGACCCCGCTAGGACCTTCCGGCGCCCGATGGCCGACCCTGGGCGGCTCCTGCGTTTGGCCGACGAGATGGCCGGACGAGCCGCGGAGGACGAGGGGTTCGCCGTGCTCGCGGTCCTGGCGGCGCACGCGGCCCTCGAGTCGCTGGTAAACCAGCTCGGCAGGGAGGAGATCGGAAGCTTCAACGAGCGGGCCCGGTTCCTCCCCAAGTGGCACGACCTGTGCGAGCGGACCCTGGGGAGGCAGCTCGACGCCGCGCCGGACCTGGAGCGGTTGCATGCGCTCCGGGACGGGGTCGCCGGCTTCTCCGGCCCGCCGGAGCGGCTGGACCGCCGTTCTGCGGCCCCTCCGCCAGAGGTGCCCCCGGCGCTCTCGGTCGAGCCGGCACGGTGGGCGGTCGACGCGGCCCTCCGGGTGGTCGAGGAGTTCCATCGGGCCGCAGGTCGCGAGCGCCCCGACTGGCTTGACCAGGCGTGATCGCCGTGCGTTTGATCAGATGGACGGGCTTGGAGTGTTCGTGCCTCGGTGGCGGCCCGGCGGAGGCTCACGGCTCCCGAAGAAAGGCTCACGGAGCTGAACAAGGCCGCTCCGATCCTGCGGAGGACCGGGAGAGTGCTGCTTCCGCGCCGGAGCGACAGGTCACGGGGGCCGGCAAGGAATGGATGCCCTCCGATTCGGGGAGGGCCTGCCCAGGAGCCTCCAGGTCGTCTAGCTTGCGAACCCGGGTTTCGCTTCCCCGTGCATGCAGAACGGGCCTCGAGGGTCTTCCGGCTCGCTGGACCCGCGGGGCGGACCGAGCGTAATCTGCGCGGGGTTGACCCATACGGTCCCGTCCAAGACCTGAACCGCCACTCGGTCCAGCCCACGGGCAGCGGGGCCGATCGCGTAGTTTCCGAATCGGTCGAACTTTTCGCCGTGGAACGGTGACTCGAACCAGCCGGACGACGGGCAGAACAGCACTCGCTCGCCGGGGATGTGGGGAACTTGGGCCGAGAGCGCGATGGATCTGGTTCTCCTCCGCGACGACAAAGACTCGTGCGTCGGCAAGGTAGACGACCCCGGCCCCCCGGACCTCCTCGAGCGACCCGGCGGGGATCCATGCGGGTCCCGGACCCTCCCGCCTCGTGAGGGTGGCGACGGCGATGAGCACGGTACCCCCAAGAGCCACGATGGCACCGATGATCCATGAGGCGCGTTTCCCGAGCACCTCCCGATCCTACCGAGCGATCCTCCGCGTGAATGGGGGACCGTAACCGGTGGACCCCATGCGCGGGGACGCCCACGACCAAGAGCTGGAGGGGACTGCCCCAACCCGCTCGAGAGAGAAAAGGCACTTACCCGATGTCGGGCCCCAGGACCGTCCATAGGGCTACGGTCCAGGCTCCCCTGGAGAGCCCGGATCGCAGAACAGCGATCAAGCCGCCCGCCGTGAGGCCCACGGCCGCTTCTGCCGAGGCGACGTCTCGTAAGCTGCGCGTGCTGCTTTCGCGACGAAGCAGCATGGGCCTTGGTCTCGACCAGGCGTGCCCCTTGAAACCACCGAACGAACCGATGTCACAGCGGGATGGCTGCTCTGCCAACTTGGTTCACCGCGTAAAGCGCTGCGGACTTCGGCCGGAGGGAAGCGGGCAACCGCGCCGGAAATGGTCCTGTCGATCAACCGGGCCGCAGCGGCAGAGAAGGGCGCCCGCATGCCGGGGCGCACGGATGGCCGCCCGGGCGCGACCCATCGTGCCGTGGCGCCTCGGGCATTGACCAGTCACCCCCGAGGTCGTTACGTTGCAACCATCGGGCAGGGGAGGGCGAGGCTCAATGAACAAGAGCGGCCTCATCGCCGAGATCGCCGAGCGGACCGGCGCCAGCAAGGCGGACATCGGCCGGACCATCGCCGCGGCCATCCGGGTCATCCGGGACACCGTGTCCAAGGGCGAGCGGGTCTCGCTGGTGGGGTTCGGCACGTTCGAGCGCAAGCGGCGGAACCGGCGGATCGCCCGCAACCCTCGAAAGCCCCAGACACCGATCGTCGTCCCGGCCCGTGACCTCCCGTGGTTCATCCCTGGCAAGGAGTTCAAGGAGATGGTGGCCCGCCGTCGCCGCACGGCGACCAGGCCGGTTAGTCGAAGGTGAAGATCCGGATGGTCCGGGCCACGTTGCACTCCGAAGTGATCAGACCGGGCGCGAGGCTACTCGTCGCTGCCCGACTCGGTGAGCCTGCCGTACTGGTCGGGGATGGCGCCCCAGCCCCAGATCGGCACCGGCTGCTCGGGCGCCGAGCCGTAGTACCTGGCCGGGTCGATGTCCGTCTCTTGGACCTCACAGCGGTGGAACCAGCCTCACCGAGGTCGAACACGTACTCGAAGACCGAACCAGGACCCACGCCGAGGTCGCTCAGGTGTACCCCCACGCTGTTGCGAATATCCGGCGAGAACTCGTCTCCACCCAGTTGGTAGTGCCCTTGCTCGCCGAAGTCGAACGCGTGCAGGTGGGCGTGGTCCCAGTGCGCAAAGGCATGGTCGATCGGGGAAGCGAGCTCGGCGAGGGTGTGTCGGGGAGAGGCGATCATGACCCGGCCCGGCGGGTGCTCAAGCTCGAGGCCGCCGCCAGAGACAAGGGCGACCTTGATCGCAAGCCAGTCTCCCTTAGCCACGGCGTGGCTCCGCCGCCGCCCACCAGCCCGGCCGCTCGCGGGAGGCCACCTGGCGCTCGAGGGTGCCGGCGACGACCTCGAGGTGGGCGCCCGAGCCCCTGGCGAAGCAGAACTTCCAGAGCTCGCGCGCAGCCTTGGAGTAGCGGTGGATGACCTCGTCGACCTCGTAGGCGTTGAGCTCGCCCGCGCGGTAGCGCTCGAGGGCCTCGGCGACGTGCTCGATCAGGCCGGCAAGCTCCGCCTCGTGGTAGGTCGCTACGAGCGCCTGCGCCGCGCGGCGCCTGTCCTTGGCTCCCGGACTGGACCGCTCCACCATGGTGCTGCGGAGCCTAGTGCTCAGGCCCCGGATGGGCCAAGGCGTTCTCCCTGAAGTCTTGGACCGACCATTCCGGTGCGAGGCCGTCGCAAGGGATCTCTCTCGGGAGGCGTCCGGTCGACGCCAAGGCCCTCAGCGAAGCAGCCGCCAGGGCCCTGAGGGCCTCTCGCTCCGCGCTCCCGAGCCTGATAGTGCGGGCCCCCACCCCCGAGCTTCCCCGTTCTCGGTTCGAAGTCCCGGAGCCGAAGGGCGAGCATTCGAGCGATTCCCGGTGAATAGCGCTCGGCAAGGCGTCGCGGAACAAGGCAACTCGATTCCCCCCTCCGCCAGCGCCGATTGGGGCGCGGAGGGCCGCTGCCGACGGATCTGAAAAGCTTGCGATAACGCGAGCGGTCCGACTCATCCCGGAGTCCGCTTCCCGTCATTCTCTGTCGCTTCCGCGACCAGGTAGCACGCGCTTTGGTCCCCTTGGCAACCGCGTCGTTGGCGTTCTTCGCTCCCGCCTCACATGCTATGCGCTGACGAACTCGAGGCCGAGATTCCTCAGCTGCCGAGCGTGAGTGGCGCACAAAGCAGTCTCCTGAACCATCGGATGACCGGGTTTCCTTGCCCGCATGGACTTGATCTGGAGCCTCACGACCGCCGGCCTTGGCCGGTCATGTTCGAGGTCGCATAGGAGCGCTTGCTTCGACAAAGTTGACAC
>JBOGVI010000293.1:0-2101 GCA_050692695.1 Actinomycetota bacterium | reverse complement strand
CCTGAAGGAACAGGCACGGAGGAAGGAGGTGTACGCCCCCCGGCCAGACCACCCGTGGAGGACAGCCTTTATGAGTCAACAGGTCAGCGCTTCGCGGACATCTTGAAATGAGTCAACTAGGGATTGGGGGATCGCTGCGGGCGGTCGTCCTTGCGCCCGCGAATGGTCGATATGCAACCCACTGGGTCATCGTGAACAGGCATCTTCCAAGAAGGAGGTATCTTGCGCACTTTTATGCAAGGGAGGGGGGAGTCCACGGACGAATCCCCGTTCCCCCCTCGATTTCTCCTCGGTGCCCCCGGGGCGAACCGAACGAAAGGGGCGACATCCGGTTGACGCGTTGGTCCAGGTCAGGGGCCGGTACTCCTTAGCGAACTAGGAGAGGTGCGGGCCGGTTCGCGTACCAGGCGCCCACGAGCGCAAGTTCGCCCCTTGACGGCTCGCCCGACGGTGTGTCATAGTTGTGTCGTGGGCGACATAGATGTGACATGACCGCCAAACCAGCCAGCATCCGCCACATGGAAGCGACCCGCAACGCCATCCTGGAGGCCGCCGTCGACCTGTTCCTGGAACGGCAGAGCGACGAGTTCTCGGTTCAGGAGGTGGCCGATCGAGCGGGCCTCACCCATCGCACCGTTTACCGCTACTTCCTTACCCGCCAGGAGCTCCTGGGCGCCACCGCCGAGCGCCTCGCGCCTGCTGTGGTGGATCAGCGCTTCGCCGAGGTGTCGACGGTGGAGGAATGGATCGACGCCGTCGGGGCCCACTTCGCCCATACAGAAGCCAACTTCGAGCTCGTCCGCGGCGTCGTCGCGGCGCTGTTCACCTCCGAGGACCAGCGGCTGTTCGGCCAGCACATCCGGGAGCGGGACGCGCACCGTTGGGAGGTCTTCCGACGCCAGTTTCCCCGTCTCCCCGAAGGCGACGCCCGACGAACCTTCGCCACGCTTCGTCACCTCATGTCCTCGACCTCCTATGTCCTCTACCGCTTGCGCTTCGGGTTGTCACCGGCTGACGCCATCGGGGCGATCCGGAGCGCGGCCTCGGAGATCGTAGGGCAGGCCGCCCGCAGGGATCGGGCCACGGTACGGGGCACAGACGAACAGGAAGGAGAAGCGCGATGACACCCAGGACGAAGCGGAAGACCCAGCGAGGGGTCCACCTTGCCTGGGCTCTCCTGTTGGCCCTGTTCGTGTATGGATTGTTGCCCTCGTGGGGCGAATCGGCCGTGCGATGGGTGGTGATCCCGGGGATCGCGGCATCGGGGTTCGCGATGTGGTTCGCCGCGCCGCTCAGGAGGCTCGGCAGAGGGCACGCACACTGCGGGAGGAGGAGGCGATGACCAACGATGTTGCCATGCGGGCATCTGCCGCCGGTCTGGTCAGCCTGGACGATCTCGCCTGTGAGGCGCCGGCGCTCGCGGGGAACAAGGCCGCCACCCTGGCCGTGCTCCGCCGAGCCGGATTCGAGGTGCCCCCGGGGGTGGTCGTGCCCGCTGGCGCCCTGGGCCGCGTAGCCGACGAGCTTCCCCCAGCGGTCCGCGCAGCGCTCCAGGCCGTGTCGGACCTCCTGGGACCGGGACCGTGCGCGGTCCGATCGTCGAGCACCCTCGAGGACACCGAGCAGGCCTCCTTCGCCGGCCAGTTCGAGACGGTCCTGGGCGTCGACTCGGAGGGCCTCGCCGACGCGGTGCTCCGCTGCTGGCGGTCGGCACACGCAGAGCGGGTCAAGGCCTACCGCGGTGACAGCGGGCCCGGCTCGATGGCCGCCCTCATCCAGCCGATGATCGCCGCCGAGGCGGCCGGGGTGGCCTTCACCACGGACCCGGTCACCGGCCGCCACCGCACCCTCATCGAGGCCGTGGAAGGCCTGGGGGAGCGCCTCGTCTCCGGTGCGGCCACCCCGGAGCGATGGACAGTGGAGGAGGACGACTCGATCGAGGCTCCCTCGGAGGCCACGGGTCTGGACGCCGAACGGGTCCGGGCTATCGCCGAGCTCGCTCGGAGGGTCGAGGAGCACTTTGGGCGGGCCCAGGATATCGAGTGGGCCTTCGAGGGCCGTTCTCTCTGGCTCCTCCAGGCCCGGCCCATCACGACTCTGC
>JBOGVI010000292.1:0-2186 GCA_050692695.1 Actinomycetota bacterium | reverse complement strand
TGCGGAAGGCATTACCGAGCCGGACGCCGCTCATCGCGTCGGCGAAGGAAGGGCTCTTCAGGTCGGGCGGGGTCGAGGCGTGGAGGTAGGCCAGGAAGCTGGCCAGGGCCCGGACCCGCCGGTCGAAACCGGGGTAGGCCTCGGCGTCATGCGCCGACCGCGATCTCAGCTCCTCGGCGGTCCTCGACGGGTCGGCCCACAGCGTGAGCGCCGGGCCGTCGGGCTGCGGCGCGAACACCCGGACGGCCGGCTCGATCAGCGCCAGGCCGTGGCGGAGCAGCCCGAGGTCCTCGATCACCGACCTCCGCAGGCGCCCCACAGTGTGCGCCACGCCCGGCGCCCTCACGCCGGGAGCGATCTCCACCGTATCGAGGATGCCGCCCACTTTCTCCCGGCGCTCCAGCACGATCACGCGGTGGCCGGCCTTGGCCAGATAGGCCGCCGTCACCAGTCCGTTGTGGCCGCCGCCGATGACGATCGCGTCGTACGTCGCCGTCACGCGATCTTCCTTCGAACCCCGGCCCTCCGCGCCTTCAGCACCTCCAGCGCGGCGATCCGGCCCGGCGCGCCCATGATGCCGCCGCCGGGATGCGTGGCCGAGCCGCACATCCACAGGTCCCTGATCGGCGTGCGGTACCGGGCCCACCCCGGGACCGGACGGTTGAAGAACAGCTGCTCCAGCGAGAGCTCGCCCTGGAAGATGTTCCCCTCGGTGAGCCCGGTGACGTCCTCGATGTCCTTCGGCGTGAGCACCTGCTTGTGCAGGATGAGGTCCCGGATGGTCGGGAAACGCTCCTCGAGCGTGTCGATGACCGTTTCGCCGAACGCGTCGCGCACCCCGTCGTCCCAGACCTGCCCGCCGGCCAGGTGGTACGGGGCCCACTGCACGAAGCAGCTCATGACGTGCTTGCCGGGCGGAGCCATGGCCGGATCGACGAGTGTGGGGATGATGCAGTCGATGTACGGACGGCCGCTGAACCGACCGTACTTCGCGTCGTCGTAGGCCCGCTCCATGTAGTCGAGCGACGGCGAGAAGCTGATCGCGCCGCGAAGCCACTCGCCCGAGCCGGGCTTGCACGCCAGTTCGGGAACGCCGTCAAGGGCCAGGTTCACCTTCCCCGACGAGCCACGGTACTTGTAGCGCTTCACTTCGCGCAGGAACTCCACGTCGAGGTTGCCCGGCTCGACGAGCTTGACGAACGTGACGCGGGAGTCCGCGCTCGACAGCACGACGCGGGCCGGGTTCTCCTCGCCAGACTCGAGCGTCACGCCGACGGCCCGGCCGTTCCGCACGTCGATCCTTGCTACGGGCGCCTCCGTTCGGATCTCGGCGCCGAACGAGCGAGCGGCCGACGCGATGGCGGCGCTGATGCCGCCGGTGCCGCCCTTGGGGATGCCCCACGCGCGGAACGTGCCATCGATCTCGCCCATGTAGTGGTGGAGCAGGACGTACGCGGTGCCGGGCGACCGGGGGCCCTGGAACGTCCCGATGATGCCGGATGCCGACATCGTGGCCTTCAGCGGATCGGTCTCGAACCACTGGTCCAGGAAGTCGGCCGCGCTCATCGTCATGAGCTGCACGAACGTCTGCTGGAGCCGCCGGGGCAGCTCGGAGAACCGCCGGGCCAGGCCGGCCACCGGCAGCCAGTCGAGCGGGTTAATCCGGCCCGGGTCGGGCGGCACCATCGACAGGATGGGCTTGATGAACCGGGCCATGTCCACCATGAGCTTCGAGTACTCCCCATAGGCCTCGGGGTCGCTCTTCGACCACCGTCGGAGCTCGCGGATGGTCCTGCCGTGGTCGTTCACCCGCCACAGCGAGTCGTCGTCGAGCGGCGTGATGGTGCCGTCGAGGGGCAGGATCTCCAGGCCGTGCTTGGGAAGCTCGAGCTCCCTGATGATCTCCGGTCGGAGCAGGGACACCACGTAGGAGAACACGCTAAACCGGAACCCGGGGAAGACCTCTTCGGTGACGGTCGCGCCGCCCAGGACGTGGCGGCGCTCGAGGACCAGGACGCGCTTGCCGGCGCGGGCCAGGTACGCCGCGGCCGTGAGGCCATTGTGGCCTCCGCCGATGACCACCGCGTCGTAGCGCTGTGCCACCGATGCCTCCGGACTCAGGACGACCCTGGGTCGGCGAAGGCCGGGGCCCGGGGCGTGCATACTCTACGCGGCCGGCAAGACAG
>JBOGVI010000291.1:0-4482 GCA_050692695.1 Actinomycetota bacterium | reverse complement strand
CAGGCGTCAGCTCGTGAAGTTGGTCACGCTCGGCGCGTCGTATGCGCGCTCGCTCCCGCCCAAACGATAGGCCGAGCCGGATCGCCCCCGCTCGATCCGGGGTAGGAGATCTCGATGTCCGAGATCCCAGCACCCTTGGGCATGCCCGCGCCGGATCCCGCCCGGATGGATTTCATGGGGCTGGAGATTGACAGCCAGGAGCTGATCGGTCACGACCCCGTGACCGGGACCTTCCCCTCGAGCGACTTCTGTTCCGGTCGAGGGATGGACTCGTCGTTCCATCCACGACGGCGCAGACCATGTGGTGAGTCTCAGCGGCAAGGTGCAGCGCCTCCGCCACCCTCGCCGAATGGTCGTCGCTTACCCCGCCCTCTTGCGCCGTCCCCCCGCCACGGCGTTCGCAGAAGCGCAATCGGACCCGCCGTCCGAGCCCCCCGTGGAGGTGGGCCACCCCGAACTTCGACCTGGCCCGATCCGGTCACTCCGTCGCCGGCACGAGCAGCTCCAACCACGCCTGGGCAACGTGTCAGATCGGTCGCTTGACCTCCCAGGCTCGCTCCACGAGCTCCTGCATCGGCATCCAGGTCCACCGGCGGAATTCCGTCGACGCTCCGGTGTCGCGTCGACGCTGTCGTCCGACCCGCGGTACCGAACCAAGAACCACTTCCGCGCCGGCCGTGCCCGGTCTTCTCCGAACGCGCCTCCGGCGGGAGTTCGTAGCCCAGCCACTGCGGGGACTCGGCGATCACCGTCACGTCGGACCAGCGGATGCCCGTCTCCTCGGCGAGCTCGCGTCCGGCCCCCTCGAGGGGCTCCTCCCATTGCTGCAAGCCTCCCTGCGGTGCCTGCCACGCGCCCGGCCGGTCGGCCCTCTCGGCGACCAGCGGTACGGGGGCCAGCGGGATCGGCGGCGCAGGGCTGTCTGACTGTTGGAGCGCCTTGGGGAGCGCCTCGTGTGGAAGTTGCACGCCGTGAATCCCGGTACCGCGGCATGATGACCTCGCGAACCTGTTTCGGACCCGCCAGCAGTCGGCTCAGGGGTAGACCTGCCACGCGGTGACGCCCGGCGACTGCGTCTTCCCGCCACGCGTGCAGGAATCAACTCGGACCCCTGCAGGTCCGCCTGTAAGTCGACCATCTCATCCACCAGCTGTCCACCATCATCGCCGACGGCGTCAGGCGCGGCGAGCTCGATGCCGGCGACCCAGGCGCCGCCGCGCGCGGTCTTCGACGCGACCTCCCGCTTCCACAACCCCGCCCGCGCCTCCCAGTGGCGTAATGGCCGGCCCACACCGCTTCCGCCGCCCAGCCGAGGAGCGCGACGCGCTCGGTCGCGCTGACGCCGGACCTCGGCCACCACGGCGGCGAGATCGCGAACGACCTCAGAGCTTCGTACGAGGGGGCTGGAGGCGTGCGGACCGGCCGACATCTCGGCCGGTCTTGTCGATCGGCCATAGCCGCGGACGTCCATCACGTAGACGGTGTGCCCCGAGGTCGCCAGGTCGGCGGCCAGCGATCCGTTCGCACACGGGAGATCGAACGAAGCGAGGCCGGAACACGCGCGCCGTGGACGAGGATGATCGGAGGCAGACCCGTGCGAGCGCGCACCTCACGCACAAACAGACGGATCCCCTCGTCCGATTCGACCCATAGATCCAAGCGCTTCTGCATGGCGGAAGACATCCACATCAGCTCGCTCCGACAGCTCATCCCATTCGGTCCATGCCCGCGTGGGGCCTTTGGGTGAGCCGCGCTCCAGCGTCGAGGTCTTCGGCCGGTCGGCGATCGGCACATGGACACCGGGCCGAATGCCCGCTCCAGGTCAGAAGTCGGGCTGCGACCGTGTGGCGTGAGGAGGAGGCGGACGTCCGGTGCGGGCAGCTCCTCGGCCGCTTGGAGCGATCCACCAGGCCGGCCATGCCGCGCTCCCCGTAGCGCCGGATCCAGTTGTGCAGGCTCTGGCGGGTCACGCCGTAGCGCTCGGCGACCTCGGTCACGGTCCCTCGCCCCTCCAGCACTTCCCTCACCGCGTCGTAGCGCTGCTCCACGACCCCCAGCTCCACCAGCACGATCCCGACCTCCCTCCCGAGGGCCGCGGTGGCCACGAGAGCAGGCCGGGCGCCGGTGTCAAACGTCTGGTGGAGCTGTCAACGATCAGGTGGAACTGTGTAAAGCATCAGCCGGAGCCGATCCGGAAAGCATCTGCCGAAGTCGCACAGGGGGCCTCCGACCTGCGCGTCCGAGAACTCCCCCAGAACTCCACCGCCTGCGGCGACACGCTTGGGGCGCTCTTCCGCGCCCTTGTACCGGTGGACATGATCACGCTCAGCACACCTGTAGAGGCTGTTGCATAAACTCGGAGAGTTCGTTCCGAGCCGCACAACATTCGGTCAACGCGACTCCGCCTACACAATCGTTCGGCTCCGTGGCCATATCTGCGCGAAATGTTGTGCGACTTCGCGACCCCAGAGGTTTATGCAACAGGTTCTGTAGGGCTCAAATACCCCGATCGGCTCGTTTACCTGCGGAAACGGGAGCAGCGACCCAGGATCGGACCGGACCCTCCCACCGTGGTAGGAGTGCGGCGCCGATGTCGGGTACGCGCCTCCTTCTTTCCTACTCCGGTGGTAGCGATGGTCGTCCCAGGGGCCGTTTTCTCTGCTCGGCGCCCCATGTCCGGATAGATGCACCCCACAGGCTTCTCGAGCCTTCGCCGGGAGCTCGTCCGTCTCCGCGCTGGAGATCGAGAACGCCGTGCTCCGTCACCAACTCGTCGTCCTCCGGCGGAAGGCCGGGCGACCGCGCCTCCGGCGGCTGGATCGAGTGCTGCTCGCCGCGGCCAGTCGG
The DNA here is from genome assembly GCA_050692695.1 of Actinomycetota bacterium. Classification (GTDB taxonomy): domain Bacteria; phylum Actinomycetota; class UBA4738; order UBA4738; family HRBIN12; genus AC-69. The sequence goes on along the minus strand of JBOGVI010000291.1, from coordinate 1,635 downwards.
CTGCTCCCGAGGGAGCAGTGGTCATCGTTCCTGGTCACGCCCCAGACCCTCCTTCGGTGGCACCGGGAGCTGGTGAGGAGGAAGTGGACCTACCAAAGGCAGAGAAGTGGACCTACCAAAGGCAGAAGAGACTCGGCCGTCCTCCGCTCGACTCCGGGATCCAGGATCTGGTCATTCGTCTTGGTCGCGAGAATCCCAGGTGGGGGTTGCATTCGGATCCAGGGGGAGCTCCGAAAGCTCGGGATCAGGATCGGCGCTACCACCATCCGCACGATCCTCAGGCGGGCGGGGGTCCCCCCGGCTCCGCGCCGTGCCGGTCCCTCGTGGAGCGAGTTCCTCCGGGCCCAGGCCCGGGTTGTCGAGGAAGTGGCCACCAACGTCCCGCCGATCTCGACGCGGATGGCTAACAGCACGGGAAGCGGATCGCGCTCGTCGAGAACCGCGATGGTCCAGTTGCGTCCGACGAGCACCGCGTCATCCCCGGGGATACCCGTCGCGCCATCGTTCTGATCGGTGGCGAAATCCTTCAGGTCGGTGTAGCAAGGGTTCGGGTGCGTGTTGATTGCCCCGCCTGGAGGACCGGTACCGACGGCCGATGCGGTCGTGCTTCCATGGCGGGGGGCTTCCCGCGACCGCCTCCGGCCCGGCTCGGCGGAACGCCGCTGGTCAAAGGGCCATCTTCGGTAGCGGAGGCGGACGGGAATCGAACCCGCCTGGGAGCTCTCGCCCCACACCGGTTTGTCCACTCGTGGTGGTCTGACGGGTCCGGTGGATCACGGCCCCACAGGTCGCCTACCCCTGCCTCTGGACAAACGTGGACAACGTCAGGTATGTCCAGCCGTGCCTGGGAGCGTCATGGGCGTCCAGCGTTTCCGCAGGTCCTGCGCTTGTCCCGGGCGCTCATAACCCAGAGGTCACGGGTTCAAAATCCCGTCCCCGCGACGAGCGAAGCCGCAGGTCAGACGGGTTATGGGGCCTCTGCGGGAGTCAGAGGCCGGCGGAACTTTCTACCAACCTTCTACCAAGGGAGGTCCGGCTGGCTTCTCGGAGGGAAAAGCAAGTGGGCGATCGACCGGCTGCGTCGCGAGCCAGCCGCTCCGGCTTTGAGTCCACGGTGCGTCTCACCGCCCATGCGAGTCATGAGGGCGGCGAGACTCGCAGCCCGGAAGGCAGTCTGCAGGATCAGGTGGCACCTCGAGAAGCCCTGGAGGCGCTTCAGCGAGACTTCCGGGAGCACTTCGGCCGAGACCCCGAGCCAGAAGATCCCGTGTTCTTCGATCCCTCTGCGGAGGAGCCTCGCCCCCTGGACGACGAGGGCGAGGCCCTGCTCACCAGGATGAGCGAGATGGCCATGCGTCGCGCCGGGATCGACCCGTCGGTGATCTACGCCTGGCACAAGACCGGGCTCGTCGTAACCGAGCGCAACCAGCATATGCTAAGCGCCGACGACTGGCAGGACTGGCTGGACGCGATCTTCGAGTACGAGGGTGAGGCCATCTGCCTCCATCTGCAGGAAGCTCACGGTCGGGATCCTGACCACGCTCATCTGAAACTCTCCAGATCCGCTCACTGAAATCCACCACGTCACAAGCCCGAGTTCCCAGACGGCGGAGGGGCTCCCCCGATGCTGACGAC
>JBOGVI010000290.1:0-1795 GCA_050692695.1 Actinomycetota bacterium | reverse complement strand
CCCTGGGCCTATCCCGGATGGTGCCGTACTCGCTCTTGGTCTCGTGGTGCCAACGGGTACTGTCCGTCTCCGACTCGGACGCCGTTCCGTATCTGCTGGCTGGGATGGCGTATGGAATCCCGCTCGCCCTGGGCGCGTGGATGCTCCGCAAGCGACTGCTCGGGGGTCGCCTGATCGGAGGTCTCAAGGCCAGTACCCTCTTCCTGGTGATCCTCGCCCCCTACGTCATCGTCGAGTGCCGCGACTTTGCCCCGCCGCTGCGGGCGGCCTTCGTCTCCGGTCTGGCGGGAGGGGCGATTGTCTCGAGCCTCGTCGGGCTCGGGCTCGCGGGCTTGCGCCGTCAAACACGTCTCAACCCTAACGGAGGGTCTTAGGTATGCGGAAGGCGGGTTTCGTGCTGCTCTTCGTCCTCATGGCCTGGTGGATGCCTGCCCTTGCAGGAGCCGAGCTCGGCGAAGTGAGGGTCGGGGTGGACGGGATGACCTGCGTCACCTGAGCGTACGGGGTCCAGAAGGCCCTCTCACGCCTGGATGGCGTGGACAAGGTACAAGCCGATCTCGACAAGGCCGAGGCGCGCTTCACCCTCCGGCCCGGCAAGGTCCTCGATGTGGAACAGATCCGGGCGGCGGTCAAGAAGGCCGGCTTCACCCCCACCTGGATCGCCTTCAGCGCGACGGGCGTGCTGGCGGCCCGGGACGCGGGGTGGACCGTGGAGGTGAAGGACTCGGCGCAGATCATCGCCCTGGAGGAAAACGAGGCGCTGAAGAAGCTCCGCGCCGCCGGCGCGGTCGGGAGGCGTATCACCGTCGCCGTGAAGATCCCGGCTGGAAAGGATCGGGCGGTCGTGGAGACGTTCACTCTCCCGTGAGGAGCAGGATCATGCTCAACCGTTCGACCCGACGGGAGTGGGGGCTGAGCCTGCTGGCGTGGGCCCTTCTCGCGCCGACCGGAAAGGCGTCGGCACAGGAGGATCGTCCGACCGGCTGGATCGTGTTTCATGCCGGTGCGGCGGGGCGCCACCGGCTCGTCTGGAAGGACGTGCTCACGGGAGCGGAGCGAGAGCTCGTTCCAGCCATGCTCGGCCAGGGGAACCCGTCGGCGGCGCGGACGGGCGACCGGGTCGCGTTCCAGCGTGCGGGCGATATCTGGGCGGTCGACCTGAAGAGCGGGCGGACGGCGAACCTGACCCGGACCGAGCGCTACGAAGGGTGTCCCTGGGTGTCCGGCGACGGGAGCCTCATCGCCTTCGACGGGATTCGGGATGGGCGGTCCGACATCTTCCTCATAATGGGAGACGGCAGCGGCGTGCGACCGCTCACCCGGGGCCCGGGAAACCATGCCTGCCCCGCCTTGAGCCCCGACGGCAAGCGGGTCGCCTTCGTCTCGGATCGGCACGGCCAGATGGAGATTTACCTCCTCGACGTGGAGACGGGCGTCGAGTGGCGGCTCACCGACCACCCCGAGGCGGACATGGACCCGGCCTTCAGCCCGGACGGGAGCCGCATCGCCTTCACGTCGGACCGGCGGGGGAAGTTCGAGATCTACGAAATGAACCTGGACGGGAGCGGGCTCCGGCGGCTCACCGAGGCGCGGGACTTCGACATCCAGCCGGTCTACTCGTCGGACGGCCGCTGGATCGCCTTCGAACGGGACGGCACGATCGTGGCGGTGCACCGGGACACGGGCACGCGGTGGCCCCTGACCCGGGGGCCGGAATATCAGGGCGGACCCACCTGGGGGCCCTCGGCGAGCCCGTCTCGATGAAGGAACTCCTCGGTGAGTCGCTGGGCTGGAG
>JBOGVI010000289.1:0-2758 GCA_050692695.1 Actinomycetota bacterium | reverse complement strand
GGCCCGGCCCCCATCCATCCGCGAGTACTGGGCCCCGCCGATCATCGTTCCCTCGTCGCCGCCGTGAAGAACGAGGAGCGTGAGGTGATCCTCGTAGTCGACGTCGACGATCTTCGCCGCGAGCTCGCTCACGTTCACTGCGGCGCTCCAGAAGCGGAGGCGCCGCGTCTCCGGCGACAGGCTCACCAGGTAGTCCTCGACCCTCGCGGCGTCCCCGCGCCGGGCCGGGCGGACGCGCACGGTCGAGCCGTCGCGCAGGACGATGTCCGACTCGAGGTGCGCCGGATACGAGACGGTGCTCACGCCGCCATCCTATCGACGCCTCATGGACCCCTCGCCGGGGTACCCGGGCGAACGGGCCTCCCGTCGCGCTGCTACACGGTGGTGAGGTCCGCGGTGAGGATCGGCTCCATCGTGGGCTCGTTGGGGCACGTCTCGGCCTCCACCGTGACCGCCATGGTCTGTGTGGTCCCGAGCTCGGCCTCGACGAAGGTGAACACCGACCCGTCGGGCAGCGGCCGGAAGCACGTCGCGGGCACCGGCGTCCCGTCCTCGATCATCCAAACCTCGTACGTCTCGAAGACGGCCAGCGGCTCGAACTCCGATCCGAACAGGAAGACGCCCGGCTCGCCGGGCTGATAAGCCATCGCCAGGTTCCCTCCGTCCCCCTCGAAGGACACGATCGATGCCCGGGACGGGTCGAGCCCGGGCGTCCCTCCGCCCGTGGTCGCCGTGTGCGCCAACCATCCCCCAACGAACAGCACCGCGGCCGCGGCCACGGCGACGAGCGGTCGAAGCCGGACCCGGAGGCCCTCTCGGACCTCCTCGCTCACGTCCTCGCGGAGCCGCTCGGTCCGGCCGCGTCGCCTGAACGCCCATGTGTCCGAGGGTGGCTCCTCTTGGATGGGCGCCGACGACCCCAGAGCCAGGGTGAGCGTCTCCTCCTCCAGGCCCTCGCGCACCGGCGCAGGGTCGAGCGCGAACGCGAGCCTTCCCCCGACCTCCTCGTACTCGTCGTGGAGCCTCAGGCATTCCGCGCAGTCGGGGCCGTGCGCGTCCATCTCGGCGATGAGGGCCGCCTGGTCCTTCGGGTCGAGCCCGTCCAGGGCCCGCGCGATGAGGAGGTTCTCGATGGTCGAGTGGTCGCGGGTCATCCTCGTTCCATCCCCGCCAGCGCCACCCGGAGCTTTCGCATCCCGAGGAGCGTCCGCGATTTCACGGTGCCGAGCGGCAGCGACAGCCGTTCGGCGATCCTCGTCTGCGACAACCCGTCGAAGTACATGAGCTCGATGATCTCCCGCTGCTCCGGCGGCAGGTCCTCGAGCGCGGCCCGCACCGCCTTCCTCTCCTCCGGCAGCCCGACCTCCTCCACCACCTGCTCGGCCGGGTCCTCGGGAACCACCACCGTCCCATCCGGTGGAGTCTCCTCGGCCCGGCGGTGGTGGGACTCCTCCCGGCGGACCAGGTCCACGGCCCGGTGGTGGACCATGCCCATCAGCCAGGCCTTCACCGACCCCCGCTCCTCGTCGTACCCGTCGGGGTTGCGCCACAGGGCCAGGAACGCCTCCTGGACGATCTCCTCGGCCAGGAATTGCTGACCCACCACCCGGCGGGCGAGCGCCATCGCGCTCGGCGCGTACCGGCGGAACAGGCCTCGGAAGGCCTCGTCGTCGCCCCCGGCCACCCGGCGGACCAGGTCCCGGTCCCCGGACTCGGTCACGTCAACGACCACGGGGCTCCCGCCACGCGGTCCGGCGGTCCGTTCCTCCAACAGCAGCACCCTGCCCATCGCTTCCTTGAGATTCGCCCTTGAACGACGGACGGATCAGCGCAGCGGGGGCCGATGGACGGTGACCGCTCACGTCGAGCCGCTCCCCGCTGCCCGCTCGCGCATCCGGCCGTCGGCCTCCCGGATCAGGTCGGCCAGGACCGACCGGCTCTTCGGCTCGTACGTCGCGGCTCCCACGGATAACGACAGGCGGTAGGGCAGCCCGCTCCTCGCGTTGTGGGTGGCCACCGCCTCGACCAGTCTGGACAGCACGAGGGCCTCTGCCCCCAAGGCGTCCCCGGTGAGCAGCACGCAGAAGGTGTCGGCGCCGAGCCGAGCCGCGATGTCGACCTCGCGCACCGCAGTTTGGAGCACTGCGGCGGTGTCGGCAAGGAGCCGGGAGCCCGCGGTCGTGCCGTGCGTCTCGCTCACTTCGGGCAGGTCCTCCAACCGGACGAACAGGAGGACGACCGGCTGCCCGGTACGGTCCGCCAACCGGAGGTGACGGGTGGCGAGCTGCTCGAACCCCTGGGCGTTGAACAGGCCCGTGAGCTCGTCGATCACGGTGCGCCGCCTCAGCTCGGCTTGGAGTCGGTGGCGCTCCAGTGCGTACCGGATCGTTCGCCGAAGGACCTCGCCGTCGAGGTCGGCCTCCGTGACGAAGTCCACCGCGCCTGCGGCCAGGGCGGCATCGGCGCCGCGGTCATCGTCCGTTCGAACGACGGCGACGACCGGCACGTGGGGGGGCCGGTCCCGGAGCGCGGCGATCGTCTCGAGGCCCTTCCCCTTCGGGAGGTCCAGGGCGAACAGCACGATGTCGACCCCACCCGCATCCAGGCGGCGCAACCCTCCGTCGAGATCGCCGGCGGCCTCGACCGCGAACGGGGCGTCCTCCGCACCGGCGAGCGCCGCGCGCGCACGCTTCACCCGCGCGTCGTCGGCGTCCACGGCGAGAACGGTCAGGACGGTGCTCGCTCCCTCCGACATCGG
>JBOGVI010000288.1:0-1838 GCA_050692695.1 Actinomycetota bacterium | reverse complement strand
GGGCCTCGACGACCCCCAGTCGCACGGTGCCGCGACCAGGAAGGAGGAGGAGGATGCCCGCGAACGCGGCGCCGTGCAGCGCCAGTTCCTTCGGCACCAGATGGCGCTCGAGATCGAACAGATCCGACGGCACGCTGGCCAGCACCACCCCGAACGCGCCCGCAACCAACACCACCGCGAGACCAATTGTCCGGATCGTAACCATCGGAGCCGCAACATAGCACGCCCCACTACATTTGGCGTCACGGGACCGGACCCGACCCCGAGCGATGACCGACGAAACCCCTGACTCGCAAGTAGCCCTGGTGGCCACGGACCGGCCGGTCGCGATTTCGGTCGCACCGATGGAGGACGAGCGGACGCCAGAGGGCATGGTCTGCCTCGGTACGTCTCTGGAAGGTCGCCTCGTGGCCCGATGCGTGGTTCCTCCCGAGGCCGCCGCCTTTCTGGAGGACCGCGAGCTCTTCGTCGACCCCGTGCGACTGGTGCTGGCCGCGCGGGCGGCCCCGCCTGGACTCCTGTGCAGTCTCTTCGCTCTGGTTCCCCTCCCCGAGGGCGCCTTCGAGGAGGATGACGAGCAGGAGGAGCCATGGGCGGCGAGCGTGCCATCGTCCGACTTCGACCGGATGATCCGGCCATCCCAGGCCGCCGAGACGCCGCGTGCCGTCGCGGTCCTGCTGGGCCATGTCGTTCGGTTCACGGATGATCGTCGCTTCCCCGACCACCTCGCACGGGAGGCGGCCGATGTCCTCGCGACGATCGTCGCCGGGCGGGTCTCGGAGGTGGTGGATAAGGTGCTGGGAGACCTGCTGGGCCCGTAGCCGGACGCTTGACAACCCGGACCGACTGCTGTAACTCCCGCTCCCCGATGCAATCCCACTCACAGGAAGGTGTTGTCATGACGACGCACACCGTGCCCACTATCGTCCCCATCGACGAGCGCGGTTACGTGCATCCCGAGGTGCTCGTGAGCACCGAATGGGTATGGGCCCACCGCGACGACCCCAAGATCCGCGTCGCCGAGTCCGACGAGGACCTGCTGCTCTACGACACCGGGCATGTCCCCGGCGCCGTGAAGATCGATTGGATCCAGGACCTGAACGATCCGATCATCCGCGACTACCTGGACCAGCAACGGATGATCGAGCTGCTTCGGGCCAAGGGGATCAATCAGGACACGACTATCGTGTTCTACGGCGACAAGAACAACTGGTGGGCCTGCTACGCCTTCTGGGTCCTCAAGCTGTTCGGCGTCGAAAACCTGCGGGTCATGGATGGCGGCCGCATGCTCTGGGAGAAGGAAGGACGGCCCCTGGTGACCGAGAAGCCCAGCTATCCCGAGGGGAACATTTCGCTCGCCCCCCGGAACGACCGGTCAATTCGGGCCTTTCGGGACGACGTGCTGAAGCACCTCGACACGAAGGGCCAGCTGGTGGATGTGCGCTCACCGGAGGAGTACCGCGGCGAGCGCATGCACATGCCCGAGTATCCCAACGAGGGCGCCGTGCGAGGCGGCCATGTCCCGGGGGCGAAGAGCATTCCCTGGGCTCGCGCGATCGAGCCCGAGAGCCACACGTTCAAGATGGCCGCCGACCTGCGGAAGATCTACCAGGAGGACAACGGCTTCCGCCCCGACGGCGACACCATCGCCTACTGCCGGATCGGCGAGCGCTCGTCCCACACCTGGTTCGTCCTCACCTACCTCCTGGGCTTCAAGAAGGTCCGGAACTACGACGGCTCCTGGACGGAGTGGGGCAACATGGTGCGGGTGCCCATCGAGCGCTGAGGCTGTCCCCCGACCGGTCGCCGTCGAGACGGGCCGCCGAGCGGCGGAGTGC
>JBOGVI010000287.1:0-2972 GCA_050692695.1 Actinomycetota bacterium | reverse complement strand
GACCGCGACACCAACATCCTGCGGATCGGCTTCGTGGCCCAGCTCCTCACCCGGAACGGCATCGCGACGATCTGCTGCCCCATCTCGCCCTATCGCGCCACTCGGAACACGGTCCGCGAGATGATCGGCGACTTCGTCGAGGTGTACGTCCACGCCACGGTGGAAGAGATCGCCGCGCACCGCGACCCCAAGGGCCTGTACCGGAAGGCCCTGGCCGGCGAGCTCACGAACTTCACCGGCGTCGACGACCCATACGAGCCGCCGGAGAACCCCGAGCTCGTCGTCGACACGATGGTCCAGACACCCGAGGAGTCGTTGCAGCACGTCCTCGACACGTTGCAGGAGCTGGGCTATATCCAACACGCAACGAAGCTCGTCGAGGGCCTGAAGGCGCACTCCGGCCTCACCGACCTTCGGGTCACCCAGGCCGGCAACGTCGCTGAAGGCCCGTAGCCGGCTGGTTCCGCTCGGGGTCAGCAGCCTTTCGAGGGCGTGGAACCCCAGAGGGGCCCCCGGTGCGAGGCGGTCCACGAGGAGCGCCGGGATGACGGTCGGCCCGGCACCGACCTCGCGCTCAGCGTCAGCCGAACGGCATTTGCATGGACGTCAGTGTGCAGCTCGCCCATGGAGAACGCAAGGGGCCGGCGGCCGGCGCGCCTAGCCGCGGTGGTTCGAGATGGCCACGTCGAGGTCGCGGGTTCGAACGAGCACCGATGCGACGTCGTTGGGGCCTCGCAGGAGCGCCCGGTGCTCCACGATCCCGCCGGCCACCCACTGGAGGACCTCGTCCTCGGGGATCCGCGATAGGAACGCCGCTTCCCGAACCGTGACCCAGCCGGGGACGTCGCCGGACGCCCCGGGGCGTCCCGGATCCCGGTGAGGCGCAGTGCGATTCGGGTCAGCCCGTCTTTCGTCGACCCTGTCGCCGATCGTCCACCCCTCCTGCCGATCGGAGATCGCCGTCAGGCGGCCGCACGTGGAGCAGAGCTTCTTCTCCCAGCCCGCATCGCCCGGCCTCGTCCGCTCGAGCTGTGCCTCCAGTCGCTGGAGCACCTGTTCGGCTTGCGGCGTGAGCAGGCACTCTGGGCACCGCTCCGACGTCATGTCCCCTCCGTTCGGCCACCGTCCGACCCTTATGTGTCGGACGGGGAGGGGACGTCCTTTATCGGTCTCTCGGGGCCCGCTGGTTCTGGATTAGAAGTCCCGGCGGGTCGACCCCAGCTCCCGCCGGAGGAGCTCGAGGTCATCGTTTCGCTGTGCGCTCGGCTGCTCGGCCGCGCGAACCCGCTCCTCCTGTCCGGCCAACTCGTGCTTTGGGCTTGAGGTCGTGCCGGGCGGCCTCCAACGCGACGTCCAGACGCGCCGCCTCCGCCGCGGCTCGCTGGAGTTCCACCCGGGTGGCGTCACGATCGGTCCGGAGGTCGGCGGCCTCGGCCTCCACGGCCCGGAGCCTTTCGACCTGCTCTTCGAGCTGCGTCTTCAGCGCCCCGGCCTCGGAACGAAGCTTGAGCACCAGCGCCTCGGCCGCCCTGGCCCGCTCCGAGGCTCGGGCGAACATCGTGTCGCGATCCGCCAGGATCAGGCGGACGCTCTCGGGCGTGTAGCCGAACAGGCCTAGCTTGAGCTGGGGTGGTTGCATGGGAGTCATCCCCTGATGCATCGGGAGCCGCGACGCGATTCTGGAGCCCGGAGTGAGGCAGTTCAATCACCCGAACCGACATCCCCCCAGACGGGCTTTCGATGCCGGCGCATGGTCGCTACCCACCCCCGCCGCTGGTACCGTTCCGATGACTGGGGGAGCGGCATGGAGATCGAGATCGGCTTCGGGAAGACCGGCAGGCGGGCCTACGGGTTCGACGAGGTATCGATCGTTCCATCTCGGCGTACCCGGGACCCCGACGACGTGGACATCTCGTGGGAGATCGACGCGTTCGCGTTCGGCCTTCCCATGATGGCTGCGGCCATGGACGCCGCCGTGTCGCCGGCCACGGCGGTCGAGATCGGCAAGCTCGGGGGCCTCGCGGTCTTGAACCTGGAGGGACTTCAGACCCGGTACGAGGACCCCGATCCGGTCTTCGACGAGATCGCCACGATTCCGGACGAGAAGGCCACCCGGCGGTTGCAGGAGATCTACAAGGAGCCCGTCAAGGAGGAGCTGGTCGTCCGGCGGATCCGCGAGATCAAGGATGGAGGCGTGGCGGCGGCCGCCTCGCTGACCCCACAACGGGTCCGCCGGTACGCCCATCTCGTCCTCGAGGCAGAGCTCGACATCCTGGTGGTCCAGGGCACCGTGGTCTCGGCCGAGCACGTCTCCACCCGGACCGAGCCGCTCAACCTGAAGGAGTTCATCGCCCGGTTCGACCTTCCGGTCGTCGTGGGTGGGTGCGCCTCGTACCAGACCGCGCTCCACCTCATGCGGACCGGCGCCGCCGGCGTGTTGGTCGGGGTGGGGCCGGGCAACGCCTGCACCACTCGGGGCGTTATCGGTGTGGGCGTGCCACAGGCCACGGCCATCGCCGACGCGCAGGCCGCTCGGGCCGAGCACCTCCGCGAGACCGGGCGGTACTGTCAGGTGATCGCGGACGGCGGCATGCGAACCGGCGGGGACATCGCCAAGGCCATCGCCTGCGGTGCCGACGCCGTGATGATCGGCTCGCCCCTCACGCGCGCGTACGACGCCCCCGGCCGTGGCTTCCACTGGGGGATGGCCACTTTCCACCCCACGCTTCCGCGGGGAGCCCGGGTGAAGACCGAGCAGGTGGCGTCGCTGAAAGAGATCCTTGTCGGTCCGGCGCACGAGAACGACGGCACGCTGAACCTGTTCGGCGCCCTGGCCACCTCGATGGCCACCACGGGCTACGCCACCGTCAAGGAGTTCCAGAAGGCCGAGCTGGTGGTGGCTCCCTCCATCAAGACCGAGGGCAAGGGGTACCAGCGGGCCCAGCGCGTGGGGATGGGACACTGACCGGATG
>JBOGVI010000286.1:0-2882 GCA_050692695.1 Actinomycetota bacterium | reverse complement strand
TGCCAGCACGTCGGCCAGCCAGGCACCGGGAACATGCTCTAGCTTGAAGAGCGCCGAGTAGCGCCCTTCGACGACGACGGCGGCCGCTTGAAGCTCGGACAGGCGCTGCATCTGAAAGGCAAGGGTGCCGTCTGAAAGCGAGGTGCAGAAGTTGTCCATCACCTCGCGCTCGACCACAGCGATAAGCCCCTCACCCGATCCCACGGCGTAGTCACCGGCTGCAAGCGTCAAGCGCTCGGTTCTTACACCTTTGCCCGAGAAGCGGTAGGGGTAGCGCTCCCTGGTGTCGATCGCGATCTGGAATCCGTCAGGGATCGCACGAGCCCTGGGCACCCGTGCGCCGGGGTTCGCAGCTCTTGCCGTCTTCTGCGTCTGCCAGAAGATGGCCGGGCGGCCTCGCCTTTCCGTGAAGACGAACTGCGATCGGGTAAGACGCGGACGATCGAGAATGAGGTCGATCACGGCCCCGCGCCGTCGGCAGGATGCAACCGGCGTCTCCTCGAGGACCTGGGCGTCGCGCCGTCGACGACGCGGGGCCGACCGGGACGCCTATCTCCAAGCACAGCTCGAACCGGCTGAGACGATCTTTGCGCGGGGACCCCAAGCGCTCGTCACCGACCGCCGCGTCCTCTTTGCGTGGCGGCTCCCTTGGCCGCCACGCGAGGGCGAGTGGGCCCAAGACGCGCTTACCTTCGACGAGATCGCGCGGTGGACACTCGGACGGTCCTCGGTTGATGCGACCCTTCGGCGAGCCCTCGTATCCCTGGCAGCTTTGCGAGCCGCTCCACCGGGTCTCCCGCGAGTACGTTATCGTGTGCAGGATGCTGCCGAGGCGGAAGCGCCGTTGTTGCAACGCGGGTTCGAGTTGGGCGGCGGAGATCCGGGATCGGGCGGCGGTGCCGAAGGGGAGGCGCCACCTCCCCCAAGAGTGACCGGATGGCTCGGGGCAACGCGGCCCGCGACAATCTGGTAAACGCAACGCCGTTTCCGTTAGGCACTCTGCAGAGCCCAGCGGACCGAGGCCTCCACGTCCTCCCAGGAGAACAGGCGGCCTGGCCGGACCCATACCCTGCCAGCCTCGAGGATGGCCTCGGCCACCCCGGGGACGCGGAACAGAGCCGTGAGGGTTGGATCGAGACCGGCCATCTCCGGGCTCTCGGCCACGATCCTGGGTCCTTCGTAGGCGACCTCGAACGCTCGTGGCGGAGGCTCGCCGGGGAGGGGAGCGGGAGCTCCCCACGCTGCCTCGATGGCCCGCACTACCCCCTCCCACGCCGCCTTGGCGTCGCAACCGGGGCTTAGGTTCAGCCGCGCCCGATACCGGTGGAGGTCGACGGAGCGGACCCCGTCCACTGCTAGCAAGGAGCGGAGCCCTTCGGGTGGGCTCGCCGGCGGGCACTTCTCGATGGTGGCCCGGGTGAGCTCGACAGTGGTGTGGACACGGATCACCCGGGGGTTAGGCGCTCTTTCCAGCGCCCACGTCACGGCCGGCCGGACCTCCTCTGGCTATGCTGTCGTCACGGGGGCCTCGGGCCCGAGACCTTCCCGGCGAACGAGATCCAACGAGATCCAACGAGATCCCCCGAAGGTCGGCTGTCTGCCCTATCCCTCTCGATCCAGGACCTCGTTGATCCAGCCGTAGGCAGCCATAGCGGCCGGGTAGCCCCCGGTCGAGATAGCGAGCAGCGCCACCTGCCGGATGGCCTCGCGCTCGATGCCTTCGGTGAGGGCCTTGCGTGCGTGGGATCGGACGCCCCCCTCGGATTCCCTCCCGATGGCGATCCCGAGCTTCGCCAGCCGGCGCTCCCTCACCGAGAGGGGCCCGGCCTCGTGCAGGCGCTCCGCGAGGCCCCGGAAGGACTCCATCACCGCGGGGTAGTCGGCGGCAAACCGCTCGAAAACCTGAGGTAGATACCCGCCCATCGCCTCCTCCTTCGGTCACATCGACGGGGCCCGCAACGGCATCTCGGCGCTCCACGAGCGCCGTCTGCCAGACCCGGGAACAACGATAATCGCGACGGACCCGGAGAGAGCGGTGGTCGGCGCCATCAAGTTCGGCGCGAGCGTCTCGGTGTCCGGCAGGTACGCCCTGCAGGGCCGACAGGCGCTCGCCGGTCTGCGGGCCTGGGTCGAGGCCGTGAACGCGGGCGGGGGCCTGAAGGTGCACGGCATCGGGGCGAGGGCTCCCGTCAGGCTCGTGTACTACGACGATGCGAGCTCGCCCTCCAAGGCCGCGGCGAACGCCGAGCGGCTGCTTGACGAGGACGCCGTGGAGGTCCTGATCGGGCCGTACGGGAGCGACCTGACCCGAGCCGTGCTCCCCGTCGCCGGCCGCCGTGGAAGGGTCCTCTGGAATCACGGCGGGGCCTCGGACGATATCCACGTGGAAGGCGGTCGCGCCGTAGGCATCCTCACGCCGGTGAGCCGGTACTTCGGCGGTCTGATCGAGCTGGCCCGAAGCCTTGACTCCGACGCCGTCCGGGTGGCCCTCCTCCACCGGCGGGGCAGCAGCTTCGGCCGCCTGGCGGCCCTCGGGGTTCGGGCGGTAGCGAGCGATGCGATGTTCGTCACCGACGTCATCACCTACTCGTCCCTGGGGAGCGACCTCCCGAGCGTCATTGCCAGCCTCCAACGACAGAGCCCGGACCTCGTCATCAGCGCCGGCTCCTTCGACGACGAGGTCGTCCTGGCCCGGGCCCTCCTCGAGTCCGGGGTACGCCCGAAGGCGGTTGGCCTCGCGGCCGCGGCCATGCAGGAGTTCCCGCACGCCGTCGGCACCTACGCCGAGGGTTTCCTCGGGCCGAGCCAGTGGGAGCCGCGGCTCGCCTACCTCCCCGACTTCGGGCCCGGTCCGGACGAGGCCACCGAGGGCATCCGGGCCC
>JBOGVI010000285.1:0-2791 GCA_050692695.1 Actinomycetota bacterium | reverse complement strand
CTGAGGAATAGGCTCGCCTCCCGCACGCGTTCGGAGGAAGACATGCCCGCGATCACCGTCGAGGACGTCACCGAGCTCCAGCGACTCCCCGGCCCGGGTGGAGCCGCGAGGATCCGTCCGGTCCGCGCCGTCGTCACGGCGCCCGGCGGCTTCGAAGGAGAGGGGTTCCCCGTCCGACGGGCCTTCGCCGGCGTCGACCTCACCGAGCTGGATCCCGTGGAACAGTCCTCCGCTTGCCACCAGGTGGTCGGGCGGGCGCTCGATGTGCAGGATCCCCGCGCCGGCCGTCATCCACTGGGTGTCGCCGTTCGTGATCACGCCCCCGCCGCCGTTCGAGTCCTGGTGCTCGAAGATGCCGTCGATCATGTACGTGACGGTCTCGAAGCCGCGGTGAGGATGCCACGGCGTGCCCTTGGGCTCCCCGGGCGCGTACTCGACCTCGCCCATCTGGTCCATGTGGACGAACGGATCGAGATCGGTGAGATCGGCTCCGGCGAACGCCCGGCGGACCGGGAACCCCTCGCCCTCCAGGCCGCGCGGAGCCGAGGCCACGGCGCGGACGGGCCGCTGCCGCGACGTCCCCGGGACGAGCGGCACGCGTTCGAGCTTCGTGATGTCGGGGGCGGTGATCGCCGGCATGGTGCTCCCTTCGTCAAGCAGGAGGAACGCGACAGACCCGCGCGCTATTCCGAGGAGGGGCCGACCGCAGGGTCATGCGGGGAGGAGCTCGAAGGCCTGGGTGTGGGCCGGCCGGACCATCCCGAAGTGGCGTCGGTCGAGCGTTGCGACCGCTGTGATGCCGAGGCGCTCCGCGGCGGCCACCGCCGAGGCATCGACGGTCCCCAGCTTGGCCTCGCGGTACCGCCAGACGAGCTCGGCGATCCGAAGCCAGTCGACCGGTTCGACGGGGACCGTCGTGAAAGCTCCCCTCGCCAAGTCCTCCAGGAAGCGCAGCTCTGCCTCCGGGCCGATCCTGGTCACGGCCAGATACGTGACCTCGGTCACCTCCAGCTGCGGTACGAGGAAGGGGCCTGGGTGGGTGTGGAGCAGTTCGACGGAGGCGCGGTGATGCCGATCCCCCGCGTCGATGTTCGCGTACAGGACGCTGGTATCGAGGAGGATCGCTACGGTGACTCCCGACCCCACTCTTCGCGGAGGATCTCCTCGATCCGCTCCGAGATGTCCGAGCGGCCGCTCCTGCCGACCCCTGTGCTCGCGAACTTCCGCCGGCGCGGCACGCCCAAATGATCCTCGATCGCCTCGCGCGTGAGCTCTGAGATGGTCAACCCACGGCGTTTCGCTTCGTGGCGCAGCCGAGCGTCGAGCTCGTCGGGCAGCTTCACGGTCGTCCGTTTCATGGGTATGCCAGCATACCAGCTGCACCGCGCCATGGGCCAAGGCTCGCCAATGGCCTCACAGCTGGCTGTGAAGCTGGTTACACTCACTCTCGGCGGGAGTCGGCTACGAAGCGGGCTTCACGCTCGCAGCCTGCGGACCCTTCTGCCCCTGGGTTACCTCGAACTCCACCTTCTGGCCCTCTTCGAGGTTCTTGTATCCCTCGCCGGCGATAGAGCTGAAGTGCACGAACACATCGGCGCTACCGTCGTCGGGCGTGATGAAGCCGTAACCCTTCTCGGGGCTGAACCACTTCACGGTGCCGGTCGCCATACGCAATCCCCTCCTTTCCTCGCCTCGGGGCTTTCCTGCTGCCCGTCGGGCGCCCGGCGGGATGCCGGGGAGGGAACTGCTCGAAGCGAACCGCGATCGGTACCCTCGCCATGCACGATACCAGGGCAGACGGCCCGTCAGCAGGGAGGAAGCGGGAGATGTGAACCTGCTATGGTGGGTCCCTCGGGCGAGGCCCGAGGGTTCGCGTCGAGCGACTGTCCGGTGGCGACTCGCCAGTTCCACCCGCCTTTCGCCCCCCGGATCATCCGTGGTCCACAACGAAAGGCGGCCACTCCCATGACGGGACGGAGCGGGAGGATCGACACGCTGATCGGCCCACCCGAGAAAGGAAAGGGCGCCGAGTCGCGGCCCTCCAGGGGGCGCATCTGTAATCGGGACGGGTGCTCGACGATCCTCACGACCTACAACCACTCGAAGACCTGCTGGCTGCACTCGGATCCTGCGTACCGGCACCCTCTCTACCACGCATCGACGCGGTGATGGAGCGCGGCTAACCGGCCCTGGCTCTCGGCGGCTCGGCGGCGAGGAATGCATAGGCCTCGGCGAGGTGCCGTACGACCTGCGCATCGGCCTCTTCTTTGATCTTCGGCGCAAGCGTCGCGATCCTCTTCGCGATCGCCTCGCGAGCTGCCGCAGCCACCTGCGCTGCCTCCGCTTGCCCATCCACCTTTCCTGCCATGTCGTGATCACCCCCCGGGCCCGATTCTAGGGACTCACGCCGTATCTTCTTCGACCGCCCACCGGCGGGCCGTGCAGCAGACCGCTCGGGTTGCCGGCCGAGGCGAGAGGCAGCGACACGATCACGCCACCGAGCGGCCGAGTTGGCGCCGCCGCCGACGACGAAGAACACCGGCATCCGCGGCAGGTCGATGAAAGGTCACGGTCTGGCGCGTACAGTTCGAACCTGGTCACGATCTAGCCGGCTCTCCCGGTGAGCTCGGCGAACTCGGCCGGCGTGAGGATCCGGATCCCCTCGCAGGTGCCGAGCGAAAGCAGGTCGCGATCGCCGGTGACGATCGCCTCAGCGGCACCCACGACCGCTGCGGCAAGGACCTCGTCGTCATCGGGATCCCTCGCGACGCGGGGGACCTCCGTCGGCGTC
>JBOGVI010000284.1:0-3195 GCA_050692695.1 Actinomycetota bacterium | reverse complement strand
GTCCATGACCCCCAGGGGGCGGGAGTGAGCACTGGCGTTCCTGCGAGGGGGAGCAGGAACGCCAGCGCGTATCGGAGGCCGTTGTCCACGGCCTCACCCCGCCGTCCGGCGCCCGGAGGTTCTTATGTGCGTCCGACGCCGTCTCAGCGTGCTCCTGGAGGTTCCATCGGCCGGTCCGAAGGCGGACTGGAGGGGGATTACGGTCGCTGAACCCGCACGTCACGCATGGGGAAGTCGGCGACGTTGTCGGTTACAAGGACGGCCCCGTGGACCCGGGCGGTGCCGGCCACGAGCGCATCCGCGAGAAGGACCGTTTGACCCCGCTTCTCGAACTCGGCCTGGTAGCGGCCGGCTCGAACCGCTGCCTCCTTGCTCGTGACGAGGAACGCAAGCCGGTCGAGAAGGGCCCCGGCGGCCTCCCGCTCCCTGGGCCGGATGCCTCGCGCGATCTCGGCCACGTTGACGCAGTTGACGCATAGGGAGTGCCCACGAGACGTGAGGTCGAGGACGAAGCTGGCCACTTCCTCATCGCCTCGGAGGTGAGCGATGAGGACGGTAGTATCGAGGAGGTAGCGGGTCACGACGCCCCGTCAGCCTCCCTCCCCTCTCGAACCCAGGCGGCTGTGGAAGACCGATCTCGCCAGTGCTCGTAGCCCTTCCCTCGAGCGATGCCCTTGGTCGCGTGAAGGGCCTCCTCCAGTTCCAGGCGCGCGAGCTTCTCCCTGGCGGCCTCTTCCAGGAACCGACTCCGACCCCGAGCTCCAACCCGCTTGTCGATCTCGGCGAGTACCTCGTCGGACATCACCACGTGGGTGCGGGCCATCGTCCCTCCTTCTGCCTAAGTCCCACAACAAGTCCCACTCTAGCGGTCTCGGAGCGCTCGTGGCTGCTGGAAGCTCAACCGGAGGAACTCGGGAAGGAGCTTCGAGGCAGGCTCCGGGGTCTGTGGTCATGCCGCGTGGGCAACTACGGGATCCTCTACACGATCGAGGGAGCCGACCCCGGGTCACGAGTCATCGTCCGGGCGATCCGCCATCGCGCTGTGGCGTATGGACGAGGTCGCCGTCGTTAGTGGCCCTCCGGCGATCAGGGACCTGCTCGGAGGGGGTTCTCCCAGCGGATCTCGCTGAAACGGGCGAAGTCGGAATCGGCGGAGCATACCGTGAGCCCGTGCTCGACCGCCAGGGCGGCGAGCTGCGCATCGGAGATGAGGTTGCCGCGAACCTGATACGAGCGGACCAGGGATCCCAGCACCTCGGCATGGCGTTCGGTCGGTCCGGGGATCCACGCCGCGTCGGCGGCGAGCCAGTCCTCCACGTGGGACCACGCCTCGTCCGGGGAGAGGGGGCGTTCCGCGGCTCTCGGATGTGTGCCGATCCGAAGGAAGGCGCCGAGGCTCTGCCAGGGAAGCCCAACTCGGCGGGGGCCGTTGAGCTGCGCGATGAGCCACCGGGCGGCCGAAGCGTGGAACGCGCTCGACTCGTCGACCGCGAAGAGGAGGATGTTCGCGTCAACCAGCATCAGCGGTGCGCCGGGCCCTCCAGTAGCTCCAGCGCCTCCGCCACGTTGGTCACATCGATCCGCAGGCCGATGGCCCGGGAGCGTTGTCGGAACCCGCGCTTTCCTTGTCGTACGCGCAGCCCGGCCCGGATTAGTTCGTTGACAGCCTCGCTGAGCCCGATCGAGCGCTCCCGGCGGAGCCGATCTAGAGCCGCCGCCACATCGTCATCGAGAGTCACCGTGGTCCTCATAGAGTGGGAGTCTATCATCATGGTGCAGGTTTCAGAACATCAAGATGCATCCTACGAGAAGTGTATCCCGGGCTTCGAGGAGGCTAGCGGATGACCCGTACGCTCGCCTTGACTATCAGCGACTGCTCGGCGTACGCCACGGGTAACAGATCATGGTACGATAATCATGGTCAGATTCCCCAAGAAAGACGGAGGTTGAGGATGAGCGAGCGAAGCGTCAATGCGAGCACCTTCAAGGCCGAGTGCCTCGGCCTTCTCGATCAGGTGGCCGCCACGGGACAAACGCTCGTGATCACCAAGCGGGGCAAGCCGATAGCCCGGGTAGTGCCCGTGGAGGCTCCGGCGCCGCTCCATGGAAGCGTCACCTACCTCGTGGGCGAGGTCGAGCTCATCGCGCCGCTTTCCGAGGTGTGGGAGGCGGCCCGGGCATGATCGTGTTGGACACCCACGCCTGGCTGTGGTGGGTCTCCGACCCCGAACGGCTGTCCCCGGCGGCGCGCGAGGCCATTGACCGGTCCGATGCCGTGGGTGTGTGCACGATCAGCTGCTGGGAGGTCGCGGTGCTGGTGGTCCGGGGTCGGATCGGCCTGGATCGAGACGTCGGGGTCTGGGTAGAGCAGGCCCTCGGCCACGATCGGGTGCGTTCCCTTTCCCTCACTCCCCAGGTTGCCGTCTCTGCGGCCCTCCTGGACCAGGGGAGGTTCGAGGGAGACCCGGCTGACCGCATCATCTTCGCGACGGCCCGGTCGAGGGACTCGTTGCTCGCGACGAAGGATGCGCGTTTGCGCTCGTTCGATCCCGACGGGACCATCTGGTGAGCTCTACCGGGGGATCTCCCCCCGGAGGGCCCTGGAGAGGAGCTCGCGCGGGAGCGCCCAGGTATCAGCGCCACATGTTTTCGGTGCGCCAGATGTTCTCGGGCGACGGGCTCGTACCGGACTCGCCTTCCTTCACCTGCACCGTTGTCCCATCACCGGGCGAGCGGCCGTGAACGGGCTCAGAAGCCCTCGCGCGCGTGGCCTCGTCCTCCGCCTGGTATCGGTACGAAGCCGAGCGGCGTAGCGCGGGGACGGTGACCGGCCGCCGCTCGCTCCGCCGCATCGCGGTACGGGACGCCTCCTCCCTGAGGATGGTGACCACCCCGTGATGAGCTTTAGTGTCGACTGGTTGTACTTGGCCCAATCACAGAATGTGGTGGCCGGGAAATGGCGAACCCCCCGCGTGGCGCCCGGTCGTCTTCGGGGGCCCCGGCCCCGGGATTCCTTCCTGACCCCCCTGTTTGCCGGGGGCGTGGGGGTGGACCCCATGCCGCCGCTCGACGCCGCCCTCGCCGAGCTCCTGGGGGCTGGGGAGATCGGCAGCATCCGCGACGCCCAGGGCTTCGACGGGCCCCCCCGGCGCCCTGACCGCGCCGGTGGGTGGGTTGACCCGAAGAGGCCGCGGG
>JBOGVI010000283.1:0-2132 GCA_050692695.1 Actinomycetota bacterium | reverse complement strand
CGGCCTTGCATCGCGGTGAGGAGCCTCACGTCAAGGCCATCGGCCAGAACCCGCTCCATCAGTGTGTGGTTCGAGGTGTTGTCCTCGATGTAGAGGACGGTTCGTCCGCGGATGGAGCTGGGGGCGGATGGCAGGGATGGTTCCTCATGATCCCGATGGGCGTTCGGAGCCTCGGACACGGGCAGAGTCACCCAGAACGAGCTTCCCCGGCCCACCTCGCTCTCGACCCCGATGGAACCTCCCATCGCTTCGACGAGGGCCTTGGTCAGCGCCAGCCCGAGGCCGGTCCCCTCCACCCCGCGCCGCTCGGCGTCCAGGCGGTCGAAGGGGGAGAACAATCGTTCCCGGTGCTCCGGCGCGATCCCCGGACCCGTGTCCGTCACCCCGATGGAGACACGACCCGGGACGTCGAGGCGGAAGGAGACCGTCGCCGAGCCGCCTTGAACGTTGTACTTGACCGCGTTGGCCAGGAGGTTGAGCATCACCTGCTTGAGCCGCTGGCGATCGGCCAGCACGAAGCAAGCGGGAAAGGTCGGAGACGTCCGAAGCTGCACTCCGCCTTCCGCTGCGAGCGGATGGACGAGGTCCATCACCTCGTGCACGACATCAGCGATCGAAACCGGCTCCAGGGAGAGCGACAGGTTGCGGGATTCGATCCGAGCGATGTCCAGCACCTCGTTGATCAGGTCCAACAGATGCCGCCCGCCATTGAGGATTTGCTGCACGCTCTCGAGGTCGTCGGGCGGAAGCGGCGATGTCTCAAGGAGCTGACCGAAGCCAAGGATCGCGTTGAGCGGTGTCCGTAGCTCGTGACTCATGCGCGACAGGAACTCGCTCTTCGCCCGGTTTGCTCGTTCGGCCGACTCCTTCGCCTCCAGGAGCTCCCGGTTGGCCTCCTCCAGTTCGGCCGTCCGCTGAGCCACTCGCCGCTCGAGCGCGACGGCGAGCCGTTCGATGCTGTTCTCGGCCTCCTTCTGCAAGGTGATGTCGACCAGGATGCCATGGTGGAAGGCAGGGATGCCGTCGTCGTCGAGGACGGCCTCCGCCTCGTCGCGAACCCACACCACCCGGCCATCGCGAGACCGGAGGCGATACTCGCTTCGGAGGGGCTCGCCGCTCGTTCGGCTATGGGCATCGTCGGCCAGCGCCCGCTCACGGTCCTCCGGGACCATCCGCTCGTACCAGAGGTCTGGATCGGCCAACCATTCCTGCGGGGTGAACCCGAGCATCGACTCGATCCGGGGGCTTACGTAGTACCACCGCCCGCTCTCGCCGTACTCCGCCGTGTACACGACGCTCGGGACCTGCTCGACGAGCGTGCGGTACTTCCGCTCGGTCTGGCGGAGCTGGACTTCCGCGCGCTTTCGCTGGTCGATGTCCTTCACGTGACAGACCCAGTACAGGGGCTGGCCTCGGTCGTCGGACACGGTCGACGCGCTGAGCTGAGCCCAGAACATCTCACCATCGGCGCGAACGCAGCGCCTCTCCATGTACAGGGCGCCGATGTCGCCGGCCATGAGCTGACGATGAGCCTGCCGGCTGCGCTCAAGGTCGTCTGGTGGCGTGATCGTTTCGAACGTCGTGGCCAAGAGCTGGTCCTCCGACCGGCCGAGCATCCGGCAGAGCGACCCGTTGACAAGGAGGAAGCTTCCGTCCAAACCCACCAGGGCGACGCCGATGGGGGCCCGTTCGAATGCTCCCCTGAAGGGCTCCTCGCTCACCTCCAACCGGCGAGACGACTCAGCCACCCGTGCACACGCCTGTTCGGTGAGCCGCGACGAGACCACGTACGCGGCGGCGGCCATGACGAACCCTCCGTGGGTGACGGTCTACGTCCAAGGACGACCTCGCGCCGCCGGACGGTTGAACACGGTCTCCGGGCTGATCGCGCCGATCAGCCCGTCGTACCCCCACCAGGAGCGAGCCCCCGTGGGGCGTGCCGGTCCGATCGAGGCTGGCGAGTCTGCGGAGCGAAGAAGCGCGCCCGTCGGTCCGGATGCCCAACTCGGGAGTGGGCGGGACGCTCACCGGGCGCCCCGCGACACCTTCTCATGGCCCGAGGCTCCCCCCCGCAATGCGGCATCGACGGTTTCGAGGAACCTCTTCACGTCCAGCGGCTTGGTGAGGTACTC
>JBOGVI010000282.1:0-3201 GCA_050692695.1 Actinomycetota bacterium | reverse complement strand
GCCTGGCCAGGGGGAAGCGGGAGTACGAGAAGCGCCAGGCCACCCTGGAGCGGGACCATCGGCGCGAGATGGAGCAGGCCGCTCGGCGCAGAAGGTAGGATCGGCCGGTGGCCGTTCGGGTCGCCGGCCCGAGCCGCGCGGGGGGTTGGTGTGGTCGTTCGGCGAAGGCTCCGGGTCGGGACGGCGCTGGTCCTCGCGGTGGCCATGGCATGCGACGGCGGGGGAACGGCCGGCACCGGCGACGGGACCGTGAGGCCGAGGAATACGTGGTCGCCGTGTGTACCGAGATCAACGGCTGGGTGGAGGAGGTCCAGGCCCGGTCCGAGCAGGTCGGCCAGGACGTCGTCACGGAGACCACGCTCGAAGGCCAGCGGGATGTCTTCGCGGCGTTCCTGGACGACGTCGTCACGGTCACCGACGATCACCTGGCCGGCCTGCGGGACGCCGGCGTCCCGGAAGTGGAGGATGGCCAGCAGATCGCGGAGACGCTCCTGGGGGTCTTCGAGGGCGCCAGGGCCATCCTGGCGGGCGCGCGCGAGAGGGTCGACGAGCTCCCCACGGACGACGCGGCCGCCTTCGCTACCGCGGTGGAAGAGCTGGGGAGCGGCGTCCAGACGGCCCTCGAGGAGATCGGAAGCTCAGTAACGGGCCTGGACTCACCCGAGCTCGTGGCGGCGGCGGAGGACGAGCCCGCCTGCGCCGCGCTGTCCGGGTGAGCCAGCGAGAGAGGGGAGCCGACGGCAAAGGCGACCTGGCGGGACGCGTATACTCGAAGAGACAACCGAATATGGGGGTGCACTGGCTTCGACCTGGGCGGATACCGCTCGGGGGAAGCGGGCCGAGGTCCCCGGATGCCTCGTTAAAAGCCGGGAGACACACAAGCGCCAACACTGAATACGCGCTCGCTGCCTAAGTAATTAGGTAGCCGTCCGCCTCGATCCGCCTGCGGTCGGGGGCCGGGCGTCGTGAGCAGGCTCACGGTGACGGCTCCGCCCGGGGGCCGCCGCCGGAAACCTTACCTGGGCTGGCCGAGAGGTCCTCCGCCGGTGGGAGCCTCGAGGCGAGATCAACCGCCGGCTGCGCCCGGAGAAGCCCCGAATGGTCGCCTGGGGACGGGGGTTCGAATCCCCCCACCTCCACGAACCGGAAGGTAACGCGCGCTGTTGAAACCCAACCAGGAAGTCGTCGGCTTTCTCGATCCTGATGCGTTGCCGAGATTCCCGTCCAAAGAGTGCGACCGCTCGACGCCATCGTTGGCGACTCCCTTGCGGCCGCGGGGAACGCGGTCGTCAGCTGGGTCGGCTCTGGCCACGATGGCACGGTTTGGTCGGCTCGACCCGACGCCAGCGGTGGCCACCGAGCTCACGGCCGCGGTGACGACTCACGGCTCCCGCCCGAACTTCTTGGAGGCAGCCACTCACCGGACTCGAGGTCCGTGATCAGGTCCAGCAGGCCTGTCGCCTCCCAGGCCCGGTTACGAGCCGATTCGCCAAGGCGCACCAGGATGCCGGCCTCCTCGAGCTCCGTGATGCCGTTGGTTACCGCCGGCTTGGTTCGCCTCGTGGCCGCCACTCCCACTGGGACTGTGATGATGGGATGCGCGGGTAGGACATCGATGATCGCCCACGCCGCCGCGTCAGACCGTGGGTCGGAGTGCTCCCGAAGTTGCCGTCGCCATCGGTCCTGCAGCTCGCCGACCTCGACCGTGTAACGGGCTGCGAGCGACGATGCCTGAGCCGTGGCCACGGCGAAGGTCTCCAACCACTCCGCGATTCGGTCCTCCCGGAACAGAATCAGCCCATCGATGTACTGCTTCTTGTCGCGGGCGAGTACGACGCTTATCGGAGGCACGAACGTCGGGGCGAGCCCGCGCCGGCGGAGGATCACTTGCACCAATGCACGTCCCGTACGGCCGTTGCCGTCCTCGAAGGGATGGATCGTCTCGAATTGGGCGTGGGCGACGGCAGCTTGCACCAATGGCGGGAGTGTGTCGTCGTTGCAGAAACCGCAGAGATCGGCAAGCAGTTCCTCCACTTCCTCAACAGGTGGAGGAACGAAGTCTGCGCCACATGGGTTGTAGTCGTTCCCGCCGATCCAGTTCTGAGAGTCACGAAACTGCCCGGCGATCCTGGCTCTCCGGTCGCGGGCGAGTAGCCGCCCGTGGATATCCTGGAGGTCCTCCTCCCCGACCGCTTGTACGGTGACGGCGCGCTCGATCGCGAGCTGCATGGCGTCGATGTTGGCGAGGATCTCGGCGGCCTGCGGTCCCACCGGACACCCCGTTTCCTGCTTGGCTTCCGCACGTGCCAAGGCTCGGGTCTCCAGCTGGAGACCTTCCACCTTGGATGAAGCGATCGATTCGGTTCGGAGCAGGAGACGCGCGAGCGGCATCAGCTCCGGGCCGGCTCGGCGGTTAAGCTCCGCGACCGCCTTCTCGGCCTCGGACACCACGCCGGCCACGTCTCCGGGAAGGGCGAGCTGGAGCCCGGCGATTGGCTCCGGAACGAAGGCCTCGTACTCGCAGGCACGCCTGTACCTCGGCGGCGCGTAGAGAGCCGGGTTCTCCCAGACCCGTCGCTCATACCTCCCCCGCATGCCGTCTACCCTTCCCTTCCTGGGCCCCCATGGTAAAGAGTAGGATCTATCCTTTACTTGCATGGGTCGTCCGACGTCCCGACCGCCATCCTTTCCCGAAGCCCAACCTTAGTAAAGGATAGCACCCAAGCTTTACCAGGGGGAGCGAGCTTGAACATGGATCCGGCCTACCTCCCCTGGGCAAGCCAGTGACTTCGGGCGCCTCCCGGCGTAGATCAGATCAGTCCTCTGAGCGTTCGCCACCGTCAGGAGATGAGCTCGCGGAGCTGTTGAGCGAGGATGTTCGAATAGCGTCCGCTCAGATCCACAATCGAGTCCTTGTGTGAACCGAAGAAGGACGCGAAGGCTCCGTACGTGAAGTTCTCTTTTGTCGTCCCGGACCCGGATCGTCCGGAAGGGCCGAGTCCGTCAAGTTGGTGTAACTCCACAGCGTCATCCTGATCCTCAGCTCGCTGCCACGAGCTCGCCCCTCACCTCCTCTGTCGCCTCGCCATCGATCACCTCGAGCCTCGCTTTGGCAAGGGACTCCGCGCTCATGTAGCGGCGCACCACGGCCCACTCATCGTGCTGTTCGCAGAGCACCATCCCGACGAGGCGGATCACCGA
>JBOGVI010000281.1:0-6775 GCA_050692695.1 Actinomycetota bacterium | reverse complement strand
GGTACGAGCCCAGCACCTTCAGCATCGAGGTGTGCAGGCGGACCTCGTCGATGGCCGCGAGGAACGCGGGGTCGTCGGCCGGCCGCTCGATGTCCAGGTAGAAGACGTACTCGAACGGGGCACCTCGCCGGGGCCGAGACTCCAGCTTGATCAGGTTGATCCCGCGCTCGGCGAAGGGCTTCAGAGAAGCGAGGAGCGAACCGGGCCGATCGTGAACCGCCCAGACGACGGACGTCTTGTCCGGGGTCCCCAGGCCCGCATCCTTGGACCCGATCACCGCGAACTTCGTGAAGTTGTCGGGATGGGTCTGGATCCGCTCCGCCAACACCACGAGCCCCAGCTTGGCCCCGGCCTCGACGCTGGCAATGGCCCCCTCGTCCGCCCGGCCCGACTCCGCGACCATCCGAGCGGCTCCAGCGGTGTCGTGCACTGTTACCGGCTCGATGCGGTGCACGGCCAGGAAGTCCTCACTTTGGGCCAGGGCCTGCCAGTGGGAGTACGCGCGCTTGATGCCCTCCAGGCGCGCACCAGGCGGAGCGAGGAGCGCGTGGTCGACCCGCACGACCACCTCGCCCACGATCCTCACGAGGTCGCTGTTCAGCAGGAGGTCGTAGGTCTCGTTCACCGAGCCGGCCTGGGAGTTCTCCACAGGCACCACCCCGAAGTCGGCGACGCCGCTCGTGACCCTGGAGAAGGCGAAACGGACGGTGTCGCACGGCATGGGCTCGGCATCGGGGAACACCGTGAGCACGGCCGTCTCGCTGAACGCGCCGGGCTCTCCCTGATAGGCGACCCTCATGACGCACGAAGGGTAGCAGCGCTATGGACGGCCCCAACTGCTACGTGAAGAACTCGACGACCTTGAGGGCCCCCGGACCCAGGATCACGATGAACATGGCCGGCAGGACCATGAAGATCATGGGGAACAGCAGCTTCACCGGCACCTTCTGGGCCTGCTCCTCCGCCCGCTGGCGCCGCTTCTGCCGCAGCTCCTTGGACTGGTTCCGGAGGACGTTGGCGATGCTCACGCCGAACTTATCGGCCTGGATCATGGACAGGACGAACCCGTCCAGCTCGGGGACCTCGGTGCGTTCGCCGAGGTTGCGGAAGGCGTCGGCCCGGCTCGCGCCGATCTGCATCTCCTGAAGCATGCGGGCGATCTCCTCCGACAGGGCGCCCGGGACGTTCTTGACCACCTGATTGAGTGCCGCGTCGAACCCCAGTCCCGCCTCTACGCTGATCGTCAGGAGGTCCATGGTGTCCGAGAGGGACTTGCGGATCTCCTTCTGGCGTTTGGAGGCCTTGGCTGAGATCTGGGCGCTCGGCACCGTGTACCCGATCAAGGCGAACAGGACGACCACGCCGATCACGAGCATGCCCGAGATTGGGAGGAGGGTGGCCACAACGAGCCCGCCCACCAGCCCGGCGATCCCCAGGATGATCTTGAAGGCCACGATCCGCTCGGCGGTCCATCCGGGCGGGTTTCCGGCCAGGACGATCAGCCGGTTGACGCGGCGAGGGAGATCGATAGGCGTATAACGGGCGAGGAGACCCACCACCTTGCCGGCAAACGGCAGGGCAAGCCGCACCAGGGCCGAGCGCTTCAACTGCTCCTCCCGCAGGGTGAGCGCGGCTTTCGGCACATCCCCGACGTGAGCCTGGAGGAGGGTCACGGCGCGCCGACGACTGCCGGTCACCGTGGCGTCGATGACGAACCCAAGCATGAAGATGGTCAGGAACGTCCCCACCAGCGCGAGCACGAGCCAGATGTTGCTAAACATCGATCCTCACCATCCTCGACATGACGAAGATCCCCAGCCCCATGAGGGACCCGCCCACGACGAGCATGATGCGGCCGGCCGTGGTGGTGAAGAGCGGGCCGATGTACTCGGGATTCACGATGGCGATGTACATGGCGATGAGGAACGGGAGGACCGACAGGATCGTGACCGAGATTCGGCCCTCCGCCGACAAGACCCGGACCTGGCGATGGACGTACGCGCGTTCCCGGACCGTGTTCGCCACGATGTCGAGGACCTCGGCCAGGTTGCCGCCCACCTCGCGCTGGATGTTCACCGCCAAGACCGCCCACCGCAGGTCCTCGCTGGCGACCCGATCGGCCATCGCTAACAGCGAATCCTCGACCGGCCGACCCAGCCGGATCTCCGAGACCACCCGCTGGAACTCGCTCGCCGAGGGCTCATTGATCTCCTTCGCCACCTGGTCCAGGGCCTGAAGGAAGCTGTGCCCGGCTCGGAGGGCGCTGGCCAGGATGGAGAGCGTGTCGCTCAGCTGTTCCGACAGCCTCTTCTGGCGCTTGGCTATGGCCCTGAGCAGCCAGAGGTACGGGAGAAGCCCCCCGCCGGCCGCCACCATCAGCATGAAGAAGATGTTCGGGAGCAGGATGGCCCCAACGATCGCACCCGCTACGGCGCCAACGGCCGTAAGAGCCACGAACTCGCCGGCGCGCATGGGGACCCCGGCCTGTTCGAGCCGGTCGTCCAGGCGGACGCTGAAGCCCCCGGCCGACGCGACCCGCCGACCTGCCTGCACCAGGCCGGTCGGCATCCACTGCGCTTCCTTCGCCTCCTGCTCCTTGGCCCTTCGCCGGCCCAGCATGAGGCGAGCCAGGCTCCGCCGGCGCCGCCCCTTGTGGCCCACGGTGAGCAGCATGACCGCGACCAGGAAAGCCGCCAGGAACGAGGTCCCGAGGATGATGAGCAGCCAAAGGTCGGAGCCCGTGACGGTATTGAGGATTTCGTCCATCAGGCGGCTCGACCTCCCGGCGTCGGGGCGAAGATCTCGGCCGGCACCGCGACCCCATGCTCGGCCAGGCGCTCCAGGAAGCCCGGCCGAAGTCCGGTGGCCCTGAGCTGGCCCCGGAACCGGCCCTCGTCGTCGATCCCCGCCGTGTAGTCGAACAGGAACAGGTCCTGGAGGGTGATGATGTCGCCCTCCATGCCCACGATCTCCGTGATGTGGGTGAGGCGCCGCACGCCGTCCTTCATGCGAGCCTGGTGGATGATGAGGTTGACGGCCGAGGAGATCTGCTCCCGGATGGCCCGGATCCCGAGGTCCATCCCGGCCATCAGCGACATGGTCTCGAGGCGGGAGAGGGCGTCGCGTGGCGCGTTGGAGTGGATCGTCGAGATCGATCCGTCATGGCCGGTGTTCATGGCCTGGAGCATGTCCAGGGCCTCGGCCCCGCGGACCTCACCGACGACGATCCGGTCTGGACGCATACGCAGGGCATTCCGGACGAGGTCGCGGATCGTAACCTCGCCCCGGCCCTCGATGTTGGGGGGGCGGTACTCCAGGCGAACGACGTGCGGCTGCTGGAGCCGGAGCTCCGCCGAGTCCTCGATCGTGATGATCCGCTCGTCGTCGGGCAGGAACGACGACAGCACGTTCAGGGTGGTCGTCTTGCCCGCGCCGGTACCCCCCGAGACCAGGATGTTCATCCGGCCCCGCACGCAGGCGTCCAGCAGCTCGACCACGGGCCGGGTCAGGGTGCCGAAGGTGACCAGGTCCTCGGCCTGGTAGGGGTCCGAGGAGAACTTCCGGATCGTGAGGCATGCGCCGTCGATCGCGAGCGGGGGGATGATGGCATTCACGCGCGAGCCGTCGGGAAGGCGAGCGTCCACGTAGGGCGACGCCTCGTCCACTCGCCGCCCAACCTTGGCCACGATCATGTCGATCGTGCGGCGCAGCTGGCTATCGTCGTGAAACTTCGCCCCGCTCCAGTAGATCTTGCCTGCCCGCTCCACGTAGATCGAGTCCCACCGGTTCACCATGACCTCGGTGACCTCCGGGTCGTGGACGAACGTCTCGAGCGGGCCGAGGCCGAGTACACTGTCCCCGATCTGCCGCACGATGAGGAGCTTCTCCTGCGCGGACAGACCGGCCTCCTCCTCGTCCAGAATCTCACGGAGGCGCTGGTGGACCAACCCCTCGAGCTCGGTGTCGGACATCGAGGCGTCGTACAGCCTCGGCCCAAGCACCTCGACCAGGCGCTCCTGGATCCGCGTCCGGATGTCCCCGATCCGATCCTTCTGAGTTGCCTTCGCCAGTCGGTCTGCGAGCGTCATGTGTGTTCCTCCTAACCGCGCCTGAAGAGCCCGCGCTTGCGCTCATCCGTGGGGGGCGTGGGGGGCGTGAGCAAGTTTTCCCCTTCCCTGGGACTCGACCCGCCGGTGAGCTTCGACTCGGCGAACCGCATGGCCAAGCGCCGGATGCTCTCGGACACTTCGGAGCCCGGCTCCTCCAGCACCACCGGGCGCCCCTTGTTCAAGCACGTGGGGACGAGGCGGCTGGAGGGGATCATCGTGTCGACCTGGATCTTCATGGCGCGCTCCACGTCGGCGGCGTTGAGTCCCACCTTGCTGTCAGCGCGGTTCAGCACGACGTGGAAGCGTTCCCGGGGCACGCCGATCGTGAGCAGCGTGTCCAGGGCCTTCGATAGGTGCTTCACGCCGACCACGTCGAGGCCGGTGACGAGGCAGATGGCGTCGGACAGGTCGAAGCACGCCAGCGTCAGGTCCGTGTAGTCGGCCGACGCGTCGACGACGACGAAGGCGAAGTTGTTCCGGAGGACCCGCAGGTACTTGCCCACGGCCTCCCCGGGGGGCGGCTTCACCGAGGGGTCGGGCATCGCGCCGAAGCCCCACAGGTGCTCGCCGAGCCTGGTTGCATTGGCGAACACGGCTTCCCGGTCCGCGCCTTCGCCCAGGGAGATCAGGTCCCCCATCTCCCTCGAGGACTCGCGCCCGAAGTAGGAGAGGACGTCCCCCATGTCGACGTCCAGGTCCACCACGGCGGTGGACTGCCGGGTGACGTCGGCGAGCGCGGCAGCCAGGTTCGTGGTCAGGAACGTCTTCCCCGTCCCGCCCTTGGACGAGAACACGGAGATCACCGTCCCGCGCTGCCGGGCCTTCGTGGCCATCGAGCCGCGCTGGTCGCGGAGATTCTCCGCCCACACGACGGCCCGGTGCACGGCGTCGCGGAGCTCGTCGGCCCCCTGCGTGACGTCGACGACGTCGCGGATGCCCGCCCGCATGGCCGCCGGCAGCATCCCGTTCCAGGACTTGTCGCGCACCATGATGATGGCGGTCATCGGCGCGGTCCGTCCCACGAATTCCGCCAGACCGAAGGCGTCGGGTTCCTTCACCTCGGGCGACAGCACGAGCACGTCGACCGGATCATGGGTCTCCACGAGGATCTCCTCGGCCGCCACCACGCTCTGGACCCAGCCGATCTCCTCAGGCTCCGCCTCCATGGCCCGGGCGAGCGTCGCCCGGAACGACTGCGGCGTGCCCACGACGAGTATCTGCTGCTGAGTCACGTCAGCTAATGACCTGGGCATACGAGATCGGCTTGCGGTCGGTGCCCTTATCGTCCGGGGCCAACAGGCCGAGCCACACGGTCCCCTGCTCCATGGAGAAGACGAACCGCTGCGCATCTTCGGGCAACAGAGCGAGGGTCACCGTGATCTGGCCGATCACCTGTTGGGCCTCGTTTGCGAGGGGAGCTGTCTCCACGGCGACGGGACGGAGCACGCGCAGGACCTGGACCTCCGGCACCAAGACGACGGTGATGTCCCCGCCGGCGGAGGCCTTGAGCCCGGTCGCCGTAACGCTCGTTGCCGTCACGGTCACCGACTTCGCCTTCACCTGGGTCGCCGGGACGTCCTGGAAGGTCGCGTAGATGGCCACGTTGTCGCCGCCGGTGAGGGCTCCGGCGATGGCCCGAGGCGCGTCCAGGGCCACGGTCAGGGCCTCATACCCCCTGGGGATGCCCAGGAACCCGCCGGGTACCGTTCCCTCACCCTGGATACGGGCCAGCGGGATCTGCTCGCCGGCCAGGATGGCCACGCTGTTCCGCTTGTCCTGGAGCTGCTCGGTCGACGTCACGGCGCCATCGACCAGCGCGTTCCGCGGGACCTCGAGGAGTTTGAACTTCTCCTGCTCGATCAGCGGATTGAGATCGCTGTTGGCCGGGATGTCCATCTTGGACACGACGACCGGCACGAGCGCACCGGTGGTCTTGGCTTCCTCCTTCACGCCCTGGGCGTACAGGAACACGCCGGCGGTCGCCAGCGTGGCCAGGATCAACGCCAGGACCACGACGAGCCCTCTACCCTTCATGACTATCCCCCCTGTGCGTTCTTGCCATAGGTCTTTCGGCCACCAGGAGGCCGAGGTTTAGTCCACCAGCCGAACTGTTACGGCGCCGCCGGAGCTTGGCACGTCGAGTCCGGTCGTCTGCAGGTGGATGCAGAACCCGCGCGAAGGAGGGCCCGTGAAGTCACAGTTCGCCCGAGCCTCGGGGTCCTTGTTGACATCTGGCCCATTCCACGCCTCTTTGACATAGAAGCCCTGGAGCTTGACGACCGGGTAAGCGACGCCCGGCGTGTACTTCCATTCGCGACAGTCCGGATCGGGCATCTTTGCGGAGTCGCATGCCACGACCGGGAAGAGGACGGCCGGCTCGGACTCGAGCTTCCCCTCTGCGATCGCCTGCTGCACGCTCGTCACCCACTGGCTCATGTCCGTGACGTTATCCGCCTTGTGGCCCGTCGAGCCACACACCCACGTTGGCGGCTTGCCGGCACCCGTGGGGTCCCACAGCCCGGGCGAGAATTCCTTGCCCGGCGTCCCCATCCCGCCCATCGTGCCGATGTAGTCAGCGAGGTCCTTCGAGCCACCCGCCTGCGACGTGCAGGTCATGGGGTTGGAGTCCTGGTCCTTGATCGGCCACCCCTCGGGGAGATTGAGCC